>CAIMSU010000212.1 GCA_903844155.1 uncultured Pseudomonadota bacterium
CCCCTTCGACCGGCAGCCTGCTACCCGGCGCTTCGGCGCCTACCGGGATGGGACTTGCACCCACAAGGTAGATGCAGCCCGCCGCCGCGCTCGTCCCCGCCTGCGCGGATTCGGGCTCGGAGGCTTCAGGACGCACCATGAACCCCCCATAACCCGGGGTCTTCGGCATCCTTTGGGCGGCTCGCTCCCAACGGCCAGCATATGAAAACGGACGACGTCGCTTTTCGCACATCGGAATGTGCGAAAAGTCGACATCGTCCGTTTTCACACGCTGGCCGTCGCCGATCCAGATCCTGCATGGAACGCCGCGTTGTCCCTGCGCCGTTCCTGGGCCTGACCTTCGGCTCCCCCGCGCGGTTGCGGCCGTTACAATCCTCATCCCGCATCTCCCCACCCGCGGGACGACCCGCAAAGGCACGCTCATGCTCGTTCTCCTGGCCGGTTGCCTGACCTCTCCCGCCACCTCCACCGAGTCCACCGCACAAACCCAGGCGCCACCTACGCTCTCGGGCCCGATCGGCGAGTGGTTGCCCAACACGTCCTGGTCCTGCGAGACCATCACCGCCAACGGCCCTACGAAGTACGAGGTGGCGAACACGTGGTCCTTCACGGACACATCGTGGTCGTCGGACTGGGAACAGCGTGAGGCGGATGCCGCGAATTCAGGGGCGATCGACAACAACTCGACCTACGCGCTGGACGGGTGGATCACCAACGACGGCACCGGTTTCTGGTCCCCCACGAGCGATCCGCTGGCCGGCTACTGGTTCGCCGCGACGGACAGGACCGTGCTGCTGGAGATGCCGATCGCCAACGGCTCCTGGATGAGCACGATCTGGACGATCAACCGCTACGAAGCCACGGACGGCAGCACCCACGCCGAGTTCATCATGCCGTCGCAGATGTTCGCCGCGACAACCGACTGCGCGCTGTCTCCGTAAAACGGTACACTCGGGGGATGTCGCCCGCCCGCCTCGTCCTCCCGTTCGCCATCCTCGTCGCCCTCACCGCCTGCAACGTGGACGTCGGCGTGACGAAAACCCAGGTTGGCTGCAACTCGGACGCCGATGGAGACGGTTCCTGCGACGACGAGGATTGCGCCCCGAACGACCCGACGATCTTCCCCGGCAACACGGAGACGTGCAACGGCGTGGACGACAACTGCGACGGCCAGATCGACGAAGGCGTGACGACCGCCTCCTGGCCCGACGCGGACGGCGACGGCTATGGCAACCCCAACGCTGAATACGACGGCTGCGTCGTCCCGGACGGCTACGTGGACAACCCGGGCGACTGCGACGACGGCCAGCCCGCAATCCACCCTTCCGCTACCGAGGTCTGCAACGGCATCGACGACGACTGCGACGGCATGACGGATGAGGACCTGAACCAGACCTACTACGCCGACAATGACGGCGATGGCTACGGCGACCCGCTCTCACCCATCACCGCCTGCCTGGCCTCGCCCGGCGTCGTCCTCGACTCGACCGACTGCGACGACACAAACGCGGCGATCAACCCCGCTGCCGTCGACATCTGCGACGGTCTCGACAACAACTGCGACGGTGCCGTCGACAACGGCACGGACACCTGCCCCGACGGAAAAAACTGCCTCGACATCCTCGAATCCGGCAAGTCCACCGGCGACGGCACCTACCTCATCGACCCGGACGGCAGCGGCGGCGCGGAGCCGTTCGACGTCCTCTGCGACATGACCAGCGACGGCGGCGGATTCACGCAGGCGATCCAGGATTACCTCGACGCCCTCGATCCAACCGAGCCCCGGACCTACCTCTACACCCACGCGACGCAGTGGTACGAGTCGCCCTCCACGACCGACGTCTGGGACTGGACAACCTACGTCGGCCTCGACGGCACCTACCTTTACGGCGACGGCGCCACCACGACAGGCTCGTTCCCGTGCACCTCCATCGAGCTCGGGACCTGGGGCGTCGGCTGTTCCAACGGCAGCGGCGGGATGTACAAGGTCCTGCCCGACTACCTCGACGATCCGGCGCACGCGATGACCGAGGTCTGTCAGGATCAACCGGACAACTTTGGGGGCCCCGTGTGCCAGGACGGCGTAGCGATCTGGGTGCGGTGACCCTGGCTCCGCGGTGGACACCCGCGCCCGCCGTGCATAGCCCTCGCCCGTTCCGAGAACCACCATGCCCATCTACGAGTACGCCTGCCCCGACTGCGGCCACAAGTTCGACGAGATCCAGAAGTTCTCCGATGCGCCAATCACCGTCTGCCCGAAATGTGCAGCGGCGAACGTCAAGAAGCTCATCAGTCAAACGTCGTTCATCCTCAAGGGCGGCGGTTGGTACAAGGACCACTACGGGCTGAAGCCCGGTGGCGACGGGGACAAGGGCGGAAAGTCCGAGGCCGCGAAGGGGGACTCTGGCAAGTCCGAAGGGGCGAAGTCTGAGGGCGGCAAGTCCGAGAGCAGCAAGTCCGAGGGCAGCGCGACGCCGAGCGCGCCCGCGGCTTCGGCACCGGCGCCAAGCTCCAGCCCCTCGTCGGGGTCGACGGGCAGCACGTGAGCGCGCGGATCCTCGACGGCAAGGTGATCGCGCTGGAGGTCACCGAGGCGCTCCGGCCCCGAATCGCTCAGCTCGCCCGCCCGCCCGGCCTGGCCGTCGTACTCGTCGGCGACGATCCCGCCAGCGCCGTCTACGTCCGCAACAAGACCCGCCGCGCCGGCGAGCTTGGCATGGTGCAACGCCAGATCACGCTGCCTGCGACCACGTCGGAAGCCGACCTGCTCGCGCTCGTGGACGCGCTCAACGCCGACGACGCCATCGACGGCATCCTCGTCCAGCTCCCCCTGCCTGCCGGCCTCGACAAGGACCGGGTGCTGGACCGCATCGCCCCGGAGAAGGACGTCGACGGGTTCCACCCGATCAACACCGGGAAGCTCTGGCAACGCCGACCGGCGCTGGTGCCGTGCACCCCCGCCGGGGTCGTTGAATTGCTGCGCCGAACCGGGGTTGCGCTACGCGGCGTGGACGCGATCGTGGTCGGCCGGTCAAACATTGTCGGAAAGCCGATGGTGGCGCTGTTGGAGCAGCAGGATTGCACGGTCACGCTGGCACACAGCCGCACGCGCGACCTCGCGGGGGCCGTCGGGCGTGCGGACGTGGTCGTGGCCGCCGTTGGCGTGCTGGAGCTCGTCAAGGGAGCATGGATCAAGCCGGGCGCCATCGTCATCGACGTCGGGATGAACAAGCGCCCGGACGGAAAGCTCGGTGGCGACGTGGAATTCGGCCCCGCGACCGAGCGCGCCGGCTGGATCACGCCTGTCCCGGGCGGCGTCGGCCCCATGACCATCGCCATGCTGCTTGCGAACACGGTTGGCGCTGCGGAGCGGGCGAGTCGCTAGGGCGTTCAATGGCCCGACCGGTCGGTTATCCGTCGCCGATCATGCCCCCGTCGTCCTCGTACCGTCCCGCTCCCGGCTCCCCTGGCCGGATCATCGCCGCGTTGGCGTTTCTGCTCGTCGCGGTCCCGCGGATCGCCCTGGCCGATCCAGGGGATGCCGAGGGTGCGGGCGCGAGCCAGTCGGGCTCCAGCAGCGCGTCGGGCACCCAGCAAACAAAGACCACGGCCGAATTGTTGTCGGATCTGGGCGGGGAAGACGGCCCCAACCGGCTGTACGCCGCGCGCGCGCTCAAGGCCGAGCTGCGGCGCTCGCTGAGCGTCGTCCAGCACGCACAGCCCGGCAGCATGGCCGGTGACGAGGCCCTGTCCACCCTCGACGAGATGGGCGCGCGCCTGCCCGAGCAATGCATCGTCGCGTTGAAATACCCGAATGTCGTGGCACCCGCGGCCGAGATGCTGGCGTTGCTCGGCGACCGCGAGGCGATCCCGGCCGTGAAGGACGCTCTGGCGAAGGAAACGCGAAAGGGCGTGGCCAGACGCCTGCAAACCGCCGAGACGGCGCTCGAGAACGCGCCGGTGACGGACCCGTCGGCGCCCGTCGGCACCCCGCCCCCACCGAACCCGTGACCCCGGTCGAGGCGCTGTTCGTCGCCTGCCTGGTCAGCGGGGTCGTTGTGCCGTTTCCCGAGGATGTGCCGCTGCTACTCGCCGGCGTGGCCGTGGGTCGTGGTGAGATGGCGCTGCCGGCTGCGGCGGCGGTCGGCATTGTCGCCACGTTCTGTAGAGACGCCGGGTTCTTCGCAGCCGGGCGCTACGCCGGACCCCGCTTCCACGCGTTGCTGGCGCGGATCCTCGGGCCCCGGCTCGCCCGGGCGACCGCGCGGTTCCAGGGGCGCAGCCGGTCCCGTCAGGACGCCGTCGTCTTCCTCACGCGCTTCGCCGCCGGCATGCGAGGCCCGCTCTACCTGGTCGCGGGTCTCCTCGGCGTTCCACCTCGACGGTTCGCTGTCCTGGACCTCATCGGCCTCGCGCTGCACGTCCCGCTCGTGCTCTGGATCGGCATGACCTACGGTCAGGCGGCCGCGACCGCGCTTGAGGGCATTCTCAGCGACCAGCGGCCTGTGCTCCTCGCCCTGGGGCTCATCGGGCTGATTGTCTGGGGCAGGCGGCGCCAGCTTCGGCGGCGTCGCGTGTACGCGCAGGCTCAGGCGCGCCCCGTTGAGCCTGCGCCAGGGACGACCGCTTGACCAACCCCTACGCCATCGTCATTGCCCGCCACGGCGGCCCGGAAGTGCTGGAGCGTCACGACGTCGCACCGCTCACCGCCGGCGCCGGCGAGGTGCGCGTCCGAGTGACCCACGTCGCGCTCAACCACCTGGACACCTGGGTGCGTCGCGGCGTTCCCGGCCATGATTTCGGCCTCCCGCGCATCCCCGGCAGCGACGTTGCCGGCGAGATCGACGGCCGTGCCGTGGTGCTCCACCCCGGGTGGGGCTGTGGGAGCTGCGCTGCCTGCCTCGCTGGGCGACAGAACCGTTGCCTCGGCTACCGGCTGCGCGGCGAAAACACCGATGGCGGCTTGCGATCCGAGGTCGTCGTCCCGGCGTGGCAGTGCCTTCCCGTGCCTCCGGGCCTCACGCCTGCGCAGGCCTGCGCCCTCCCGCTCACGCTGCTGACCGCCTGGCACATGCTCGTTGCCCGCGCGAGGCTTCAGAGAGGCGAGCGGGTGCTGGTGCAGGCCGGTGGCAGCGGCGTCGGCGTGATGGCGATCCAGATTGCGCTGCTTCACGGCTGCGAAGTTCATGCGACCGCGAGCACGCTGGAGCGTCGCGAGCGCCTGCGCGCGTTGGGCGCGACCCCATGGAGCTACGAGCAGATCGGCAAGAAGGGCGGCGATGAATCGGGGCCGCGCGGGTTTGATGTCGTGTGCGAGTCGGTGGGAGAGGCGACGTGGGAGGCGAGCGTGCGGGCGCTGAAGTGGGGCGGTCGACTGGTCATCTGCGGGGCGACCAGCGGGGCCGAGGCGAAGATCAACCTTCGCGCCTTGTTCTTCAAGCAGTTGGACCTGCTGGGCTCCACGATGGGCGCCTCCGCAGAGCTGCTGACGGCCTGGGGCGAGGTGGCGGCCGGACGCATCAAGCCCGTCATCCACGCCATCCTCCCCCTCTCGCGCCTCGCCGAAGGGCATGCAATGCTCGAGGATCGCGCTGCGTTCGGCAAGATCGTCATCGCCATGGAGACGGAATGAGCGGCTACCACCCCGATGCGGCGCTCCCGCGCTGGACAGACGGCCCCGGCGCAGGCGGGCGTTGGAAGGAGTCGCCCGAGGACTTCATCGTGGAGGAGCTCCCCCTGGCGGAGCCGACGGGCGAGGGCGAGCACCAGTGGTTCCGGATCCAGAAGAGCGGGCGTACGACGCTGGATGTAGTCGAGGCGCTGGGGCGTGCGGCGGGCGTGAGCCCGGACGCGGTCGGCTACGCGGGCATGAAGGACCGCTGGGCGCTGACGACGCAGGAATTCACGGTGCAACTTGGCAAACCGGTGACAGTCGAGCGGCTCGCGGAGGAGGGGTACACGGTGCTCGCCGTGTCGAAGACCCGAAAGCGCCTGCGCGTCGGCCAGCTCGCCGGAAATCGCTTCGCCCTGCGGATCCGCGACGGAAACGCGGCGTTGGCGGGGGAACGGTGCGAGCGACTGCGGCAATCGGCGATGCCGAACTACTACGGCGTGCAGCGGGTCGGCGGGGAGGCGCCGTTGCAGGGCGAGGCGATCCTCCGGGGCGGCGGGCCAAAGCTGAACTACAACCAGCTCAAATTCACGCTGTCGGCGTACCAGAGCGTGCTGTTCAATCGCGTGCTCGCGAGGCGGGGGCGGGCGAGGCTCGCAGGCGATCTGGACGTCGATGGCGTGCCGACGGGGCCGATGTTCGGGCCGACGATGGCCTGGCCGGGCGGCGAGGCTGCCGAATTGGAGCGGACGATCCTGCGTGAAGCCGACCTGCCGGACGACGCGTGGTTCCGCTTCCCGAAGCTGACGCAGGGCACCCGCCGCGCGCTCTGGGTCGCCGTGGACCCACAGGTGGCGCCGATCCCGGGCGGTGCGGGCGGCGACTTCTGGATCCGCTTCTCGCTCCCGGCCGGGAGCTACGCAACCGTGCTGCTGGAGGAGATCCTGTGATTACGAAAGTAGAACCTGGCACGCGTGCTCGGCTCGCGGACATCGACCCCGCCGGCAAGGGCCATTACGAAGGGAAGGACGACCCGCGCGTCGCCGCTGATCTGGCTCGGTACCTCGCGCGACTCGTCGAGCTGCAGGAGCGCCTGATGGCCGAGGGCAAGCAATCCTTGCTGGTCATCCTGCAAGCGCTCGACGCGGCGGGGAAGGACGGCGTTCTCAAAAAAGTCGCCGGTCCCCTCGATTCCCGCGGGGTCTTCGCGTGGAGCTACAAGGCGCCGGTCGGCGACGAGGCCACGCACGACTACCTCTGGCGCGTCCACCAGCGCACGCCGCGAAAGGGCGAGATCGCCTTCTTCAATCGGTCCCATTACGAAGAGGTGCTCGTCGTCCGCGTCTTCGACTTCGTCCCCCGCGAGCGGTGGCACAAACGCTACGAGCACATCCGCGGCTTTGAGCAGATGCTGGTCGACGAAGGCACGAAGGTCGTGAAGTTGTACCTGCACATCTCCAAGGAGGAGCAACGCGCGCGCCTGCAGGAGCGGCTGGACATCCCCGAAAAGAACTGGAAGTTCGACCCGAGCGACCTGAAAACCCGCGCCCGCTGGCACGATTTTCAAGCCGCCTACGAGGACGCATTCGCGGAGACGAGCACCGAGTCCGCGCCCTGGTACATCGTCCCGGCCGACCGCAAGTGGGCGCGCGATCTCGCGGTCGCGAAGCTGCTCGTCGAGACGTTGGAGGCGATGAACCCGCAGTTCCCGAAGCCGAGCTACGACCCGAAGACCATCACGATCGATCCGTGAGTTCAAAGCGGCCAGGAAGCGGGCGCGTCCCTGTCCTCCCGGGGCTCGTCCTTTGCTCGGCGACAGCGGGAGAGCTGGGCGATCTCCCCGGTGTCACCATCGGAATCGGCCTCTGCGACGCCCTCATCGGAATGACGCGCTCAGTGCTGCCCCTGAACCCCGACTTCGTCGTCTTCGTCGGCACGGCCGGCGCTTTACCGGGCAGCGGACTCCAGATCGGCCAGGTCATCTGCGCCTCCTCCGTCCGTCTCGGCGACGCGGCTCTCGCCCTTGGCCTTGGCTACGTCCCCACGCCCGCGGGCGTCCACACGGGCGTGGCCATCGAGGGCCTCGCCTACGTCGACGTCGTCACAAACCTGAGCATCACCTCCGACCCGGACCTTGCAGTCCGGCACGCCCAGACCGCCGAGGTCGAGCACATGGAGGCCTACGCCGTCGCCCACGCCTGCCACTCCCGACGCATCAATTGGGCCTGCATCCTCGGCATCGCCAACGTTGTCGGGCCGGACGCGCACGCGGAGTGGACCGCCAACCACGTCGGCTGCGAGGCGGCTGCTCGGGACGTCGCCCGTCGGTGCCACCGACCCGGATCCTTGATACCCCGCCCACCTCCGTGAGCCTCTCTTGAGCAACGCCGTCATCCCCCGCGACCACGTCCACAAGCTGTCCGAGGCCTGCGCCGACGCCGGAATGTCCTTCCAAAGCACGGCCAAGCGCTCCCTCGAAAACCAGTCTCGCCTCGTCCGGTTTTTCAAGGCGAACCTGCCCGCGATGGCCGCGCAGCCTGGCGAGGTCTCCCTCTACCTCCTCGCCGTCGTGGTGCGGATCTTCGAGCAATGCGGCGGAAAACTCGACCGCGTCGGCGCCGTGGAGATCGACCGGGCGACGGCGAGGGTCCAGGCCGCGGCCGCGCGCGCGGGACTCCTGCCTGCCGGGGACGATTTTCCCACCCGCGTGCGGTCGATCACCGACCGCGCCCAGCCCCACATCCTCGACGAGGCGCTCCACGCGCTGTTCGAGCGTGAGGAGCGAAAAGAGCTGGAGATCGAGATGGATCGCGAGCAATCCTCGCTCGTCTTCTTGATGCTGTGGGCGGCGACGGAGGCGATGGACAGCGTGTGGCGGTCGCCGAAGACCCCGGTCTGGGACGCTGCCGTGACCGGAGGGGCGTGATGGGGCTGCGGGACAGGCTCAAGGGCGCGGTCAAGTCCGTGATCGGCGGCGGTGGCGGATCGAGCGCGACCGGGCCGGCTGTGCGCGCGGTGACGGGCCTCGGGAAGGACACGCCGGACGGCTACCGGGTGGTCGCTCCTGTGGGCGCCATCAAGGAGGGTGCGGCAGGGACCTACGGCCACAACAACAACCGGGTGGTCGCGGTCTTTTTGAAGGACGGGAAATACTACGCCGTCGACAACGAGTGCCGCCATGAGGATGGGCCGGTCGGCGAGGGCGCCATCAAGGGTTGCCTCGTGAAGTGCCCCTACCACGAGTGGGAGTACGACTTCACGACCGGAAAATGCACGACCCAGCCGGATTCTCGCCTGGAGGTCTACGCCGTGCGCGTGCAGGACGGGTTCATCCAGGTCGGGCCGATGACCAGCCCGGGCACGAGCATGCGGGGCGGCGAGCACAACGACGGATTGAAGACGATCACCCGGTAGATTTCTCGGCCGGCACTGGCCAGGACCACAGGAGCAGACATGAGCGCAGTCATCGGGGCCACGTTGCTGAAGGGCCAGACCATCCGCGACCTCACGGGCGTACTCGGCAAGCTGCAGGAGGGCGGAAAGCCGCTCGCCGTCAGCGTCGAGAGCCGGTGCGTGCCGTACCTCGGCGACACCGTGGTCGGCTGGACGGACGGGCCGCCGAGCAGCACGGTGGCGTGGATGCTCTCAGGCAAGGACGCGCACGCGGACGCCTGGAGGCGTTGGACGATCTCGCACAAGGACGGCGGCTACGAGATCGGCTGCTTCCCGACGCATTTTCGGAACGCGCAGGACCCGCTCGCGCCAGGCGTGCCGCCCTCGTCGTCCAAGCGGCGCTGACCGGTCAGGTGCCGGGGAGGATGAAGACCTCGCCGGAGTAGTCGGCGTCGCCGGTGGCCTCGTAGGCGCCGATGGCGAGGTCCCGGATGCCGTCGCCCGTGACATCCGTCCCGCCGCCTGTGGACCAGCCCGCGGCCCATCGGGCGGAGTCCCCCTGGAACCGGGCATCGGCGAGATCATCCAGCTTTCCGCTCGCGAAGGGACCGTAGAGCAGGTAGGTCTGGCCGCTCCCAGAGCCATGCGGTGAGGCGCCGGATGCCGACACGAGCAGGTCATCGCGACCGTCGCCGTCGAGATCCCCCGGGCTGGCGACACGGCCACCGGCGCTGTCGTAGCTGGTGGTCCCCTCCATCTGCGCATCGGCGAGCACCAGATCGAGGGAGCCCGTGAGGTTGGCGCTGTTGACCACGAGGACCGCACCGCGGTAGTCGTCGCTGGCCGACCCATCACCGAACCGAGGCGCACCAACCGCCAGATCGACGCTTCCATCGCCGTCAAAGTCGCCGAGCGCGAGGGTGCCCGACTGGCTAGCGACCGCCCAGTAATAGGCGTGCCCCTGCACCACGGCGTCGGCGGAGGACGCCAGGACATTGCCGCTCAGCGGACCGTGGAACACGTAGGCCGCGCCGGCCCCGCTGACGCTGCCCCCGCCGCCGACCACGATGTCGTCGACGCCGTCGCCGTCCACGTCCCGGCCGCCGATCACGGCCTGCCCGAGGTCCATGCTGGCGGTGTCCCCGTAGATTCGGACGGTGGCGCTGTGCAGGCCTCCACCGCCGGTCGACGTCCCGGAGATCACGTAGGCAGCGCCACCGTACGACTTGTAGGTGGAGCTTCCAGCGGCGCCGATGAGCACGTCGCGAGCGCCGTCCCCGGTCACGTCGCCCGCTGCGGCCACGTCGCCGCCAGCCGCGTCCACGGACCCTTCGCCCGTCCAGACATCGGCAACGTCGGCCAGGTCCGCCGACCCGGCCGCGATGCCGTGGAGCACGTGCACGGTCCCCGCGATGCTGCCCGTCGTCCCACCGACGACGGCGTCGTCCTTCCCGTCCCCATCGATGTCCCCGAGCGCGGCCATGCTCGACCCGGCCCAGTCGTAGGCCACCTCGCCCCCGAGGATCGCGTCGGCGTCCTTGAGATCCACGTCGCCGGTCACGGGCCCGCGCACCCAGTAGACCGCGCCGCCGTAGGTCGTGCTCTCGGTGCTGCCCTCGGCCCCAACGAGCACATCGTCCTGTCCGTCGCCATCGAAGTCGCCGAACGCGAGGGCGCTGCCGGCGTAGTCGTTCGCGCGCTGGCCCTTGAGCGTGTGCCCACTTGGAAGCCGGGTATCGCCGCTCCACCGCGCCGCCGGCGAATCGGTGTCGGTGTCCGTGTCGGTATCGGTGTCGGTGTCGGTATCGGTCTCGGTGTCGGTATCGGTATCGGTATCGGTATCGGTGTCGGTGTCGGTGTCGGTGTCGGTGTCCGTGTCCGAGTCGGTGTCGCTGTCCGTATCCGAATCCCCCGAATCCCCGCCCGCGGAGTCGCCGACCACCCCGGTGTCCGTCAAGCCGTTCGCAACACAGGTCCCGTTCTCGACGTGGGTTCCGGTGCCGCAGGGAATCACACAACCAAGGAGCAAGGTGAACATGGCGTCTCCGCTTGAGAGCGGGATCCTACGCCCGTGGCAGCCCCATCGTCAATCGTCCCGTGCGAGGCCTGCTCAAAAGCCCATCTCCTCCGGCTGGCGGTAGCGTAAGAGCTTGAGCAACGCCTTCAATTCGAGCGGTGCTCGATACGCGCCCGTCGCCCAGCGCAACCGACCCAGCGCACGCAGACCCGCGCGGGACGGCGCTCCAAGGCGCATGTCCGTGTGTGTCGGGAAGCGGGCGTTGAGCACCGTCTCAAAGTCAGCCACCCTCCGGATCAATCCGGGGGTGATCCACGGCGTGAGCGGGCTGCGACGGTGCGAAAATCCCGACCACACCGGCCCGATCCAGTCATCGAGCGTGGTCGGGAAGGCGAAGCCGCCGGCTGTGGCTGTGTCATACATGCCGGGGAGCGGGACGGGCGTGTAGAGGTAGAGGATGATCTCGCAGTCGGGGTTCTCGCGCTTCAACGTCCGGATCAGCTCGAATGTGCGGGACGCCTCGCGCTCCGGGTCGCCGGGCGTGCCGAGGACGAAGCTGAACTCAGGCCGGACCCCATGCCGACGGGCGAGGCGGTTGAGGCTGCCGATGTCCGCGACGCGCAGGCCGCCTTTGTCCATGCGCGCGAGGACCTCGTCGTCGCCGCTCTCAGCGCCGTAGAACACCATCTTCAGGCCGGATCTCGCCATCGACTCCCACGTCGCACCGGCGAACCCGAGCATCGTGTCGATCCGCCCCTCGCCCCACCACGAAACGCCGAGGTCAGCAATGCCTTCCGCGACCTCCTTCGTCCGCTTCTCCCACGCGAAGTAGTTGTTGTCGTGAAACTCGATCGCGTCCGCACGGTACTCGCGGGCAAGCCGCGTGACGACGCGGACGACGTGCTCGGCGGGGTCCGGGAGCCAGCGGCCGTTGTAGACGTTCACCACCGCGCAGAAGTTGCAGACGTACGGGCAGCCGACGCTGGAGTGGTGGTTGTAGGTGCGCTTTCCGAGCCACGTCCGCGCTGCATAGCGGTCCATGTCGAGCCGCTCGTAGGGGAAATCGGCGAACGCAGACGAAGCGGCGATCGGTGCGCCGACCGTGCGAACGACCGCGCCATCCTCCCGAAACGCGATTCCGGGGACGTCCCGCAGCCGCCGGGCACCGGCTAGCGCCTCCAGCAACGCGGGGACCGTCCCCTCCCCGAGCCCCAGCACCACGCCGTCGATGACGGGGTCGGCGAGGACGGCATCCGCGTGGATGCCCGGAAAATAGCCACCCCACCAGATGCCCAGCGACGGAAACCGGGCTTTCAACTGCCGACATGCGGGGACTGCCACACGAAGCTGCGGTCCGGGCATGACCGTGACGAACAGCACGGTGTCGGTCACCGCGCAGAGTCGGTCCAGGTCGGCCGAAGCGGTGGAATCCACGTTGTCGTCGACCAGCACCCAGGTGTGGGGCGACGGGATCACACGCGCCAGGGCGAGCAGCGAGAGCGGCAGGCGACGATGACTGCGTTGGGCGCGGGGGTTGTAGAGAACGATATTCAAAGCGGCATCATCCCGATGGCGAGCGCGCAGCGCCAAACAACGTCAAGCACCTGCAAAGTCACGGTTGTGGGGGGATAGCAAGGCACGCCTGCGTGGACACGGATAGAGGGCGCTCCTTACCCTGCTCTCGGAGCCTGCCCATGTTGCGACGCGTCGTTGCCGCCTCCCTCGTCATCCAGCTCGCCCTCGGGCTTGGCGCGGTCCTCGCCCCGCACTCGGTGCCTGGAATCGCGTGGGCGGACCCGGTTTTCGAAGGGATCGGCGTCGTCGATCTGCTGCAGCCGACCGGGGTTGTTGGCGATGGCGCCTCGCCGGTCGACCTGTACCTGCTCGCGCTGAATCCGGACGGGACGCCGATCGTTGGACTGAAGGGCAAGCCGACGGCCAGCGCCGGCGCCACGACGGACATCGCTGAGCTTGGCGGTGGTCTCTACAAGTTCAGCTTCACCGCAGCGAAGGTCGAGTCCCGCCAGCAAGTGACCCTCACCTTCAAGTCGAAATTGCCGAGCAAGGAGCCCGTCGCACGCACGTGGAACGTCAGCGTTGCCCCGCCGGTGAGCCACCAGTTGAGCGTGACCGTGAACCCGGCGAGCATCACCCTCGGGCAGGACCGCACGGCCAGCGTCTCCTTCAATCTCGCGGGCGGGAACGCGCAGGCGCTCTCGGGCGTCGAGCTGCGAACGAACGTGACCGCCGGCACGCTGGAGAACGTCACGAACCTTGGCGCCGGCCAGTTCAGCGCGCTGTTCACGACCCCGAGCACGCCCTTCCCGCAGATGCTGCTGCTGACCGCGGTCGACAAGCGCGACCCCGGGCGCACCTACGGATCCGCAGCCGTGCAGTTGCTCGGCAAGGCCGACTTCCCCGTGCAGGTGGCCCCGAACAGCCGCGTGATCATCAAGGTCGCCGGCCGTGAGTTCGGGCCCATCCAGTCGGACCTGCAGGGGCGCGCGAAGGTCCCCATCGTCGTCCCCCCGGGCGCGGGTACGGCCACGAAGACGCAGATCGCGCCGGACGGCAAGGTCACCGAGGAGCCCCTCGATCTGAAGATCCCCGAGTCCCGCCGCGTCGCGCTGTTCCCCACGGCGTCCTCCGTCCCCTCGGACGCCCGGCTCGGGGTCCCGATCCGCACCATCGTCGTCACGCCCGACGGCAAGCCGGACGACAACGCGCTCGTCGCCATCACCGCAACCGCGGGCACCGTCAGCCCGCCGAAAAGCGAGGGCGGCGGCGTCTACCTCGCCACGTTCACCCCGCCGACCAGCAACGCGAACACCCAGGTCACGCTGACCGTGAGCCTGTCGAACGGCTCCTCGGTCCAGACCGACTCAACCACGCTCAACCTCGTCCCCGTGCGCCCGGCCAAGGTCGCGCTCACGGCCGAGCCCACGACGCTGAGCAGCACCTCGGATGGCTTCAAGGTCTACGCCAAGGTCACCGCTGCCGACGGCCAGGGCCTCGGCGGTCGCGCCCTGGACTTCGGCGTGAACGGCGGAAAGGTCAAGGACATCAAGGATCTGCGCAACGGTGACTACCAGGCCACCTTCGCGACCACCGGCAACGGCCCGGTGGAGCTGACGGCCTCCGTCGGCACCGCGGCGACCGGCAATCCCTTCGCCCGCGTGTTGCTGATCCCCGCCAAGAACCGCCTCCCCAACGACGGCTTGTCCCCGTTGCTCCTCACGATCGCGACGGTGGACGAGTACGGCTACCCCGTCGGCAACGTGCCGGTGAACCTGAAGCTCCTCTCGGGCGACGGCCAGATCCCGAGCTCCTCGACCACCGGGCCCGACGGCACCGTGCAGATCTACTACACGGCCGGCCGCAAGGCGCAGACGATCTCGATCGAGGCGAACGCCAACGACGCGACCGCCGCGGTCACCCTGCTCCAGGCCCCCGCGAGCTTGACCGCCCCCGAGCTGCCCATCGTCGCGCCGAAGGACGTGGCGTCGATGATGAGCGAGTGGGCGGCGACGATCTCGCCGTTGCGGATCGAGCGCGAGGGGATGACGGGCGCGGTCCTCAACCCGACCATGCTGCCGGCAGCCGCGGGCGACCGCCCGGCCAAGCTCGGCATCACTTCCGACCCCGCGACCGTCTCGCCAGGCGGCACCGTCGTCCTCAAGCTCTCGCTCCAGAACGCGGAAGGGCGTGGCATCGGCGGCGCCCCGCTCGACTTTCTGACCTCCGCGGGCACCGTCGGCGCGATCACCGACAAAGGGAACGGGAACTACGAAGCGACGTTGACCGTCCCGCCGACGACGTCGGGCGAGGTCAAGGTCTCCGTCGCCACGCGTGACGGCCTGCTCTCCCAGTTCATGCACATCCCCGTGAGCGGCACGGCGGCCGGCTGGACCGGCAGCAACCCGTTTGCGACCGGCACCGACCCCTACGCGCAGCAGCCCACGACGACGAACCCGACGACGACCACCCCGGTCGTGCCCCCGCCCATCGCCAGCACGACGAAGGTGAAGCCGGTCAAGCCGCCGAAGCCGGCAGCCACAGCGAGCGCGCAGTTCCCCTGGCTGCGCTTCCGCGGCGGGTACAACGTCTCGTCCTACGCCTACGATCAGCAGCCCCTGCAGCAGACGACGGGGCTGTTCCCAAAGCCGATCCAGCTCAACGCCCTGTCCCAGGGGTTCGCCCTGAACGTTGACTGCGATGGTCCGGCGTGCCTCGGGGGGTTGAAGCCCTCCGACGAAGGCGCCATGAAGTACGTGAAGACGGAGGTGTCGGTCCGCGCGGACCGGTACAGCCTGGATCCCGCGCCGCTCTGCAGCGCACTCGGCCGCCCGTGCGACTCGGCGGGGCTGAAGGCGAACTGGGTGCACGACGGCAGCGTCGTTTTGGTGGGGCGGTACCCCTTCCAGACGGGCGGCGATGAGTTCTGGGTGGGGGCCCGCGCGGGTGGCGACTGGAGCAGCGTATTGGCGATTCAGTCGAGCGACACCGCTCTGAACCTGACCCCGGTGGAGATCGGCTCCCTGCAGGTCGGCGCGGAGATCGGCGCAGACCTCGGGCCCAGGTTGTTCCTCCACACCAACTTCGACGAGGATCTTGCGGGCGGCACCGCGCCCTTCGCGACGAAGTTCGACGCCGAAGCCGGCTACGCGATCATGGGCAACTTGTACCTGAGTCTGGCCTTCAACCTGTCGGACCGGAAGGTCGACGTCCTCGACAAGGCGTCGAGCAACAAGATCGGTGAGGTCTCGGACGCCACCTTCGGCGGCACGGGCTCGGTCGGGTTTCAGTTCTGAGCCTCGACCCGCCGGCCCCCCGGCCGGACGACGCATGGCTTGCGGCGTTCGTGGCCGAGAACGGTGGCGTGGCGGGCTCGGTGCACCGCGTGGAAGCCGGCGCCCTGCACATCACCGGTGCGCTCCGCCTGCCCCCGCCCGTCATCGCCGCGACGACCGTGATCCCCCGCGGCAAGGGCATGGCGGGGCTCGCGTGGGAGCGAAATACCCCCATCCAAACCTGCAATCTCCAGACGGACGCCTCAGGCACCGTGAAGCCCGGCGCGCGTGCCGTGAGCGCGCAGGCCGCGTTGGCGCTGCCGGTGCGGAGCGCGGACGGCGCTGTCATCGCGATCGTGGGCATCGCCTGGGCGGACGAGCGGGTGCTTGACGATGCGGCGACGGCGTCCCTGATGACACAGGCCGGGTCGCTGCGGCGCTGACCGGTTACCCCCGAACCACCGAGTCAAACGTATTCCCCCGCATCTCCCGGAACTTCTTGCGGGCGTCGTAGACGGTTGACGCACCCGCCTGGATGCCAGCGACCGCGTACTGCAACGCACCCGGGTTCCAGAACTGGCCCTCGACGAGCTCGTGGTCCTTGTCGACGAGCCCGGTCTCGCGCGCCAGCTCGTGCAAGCGCGTGTGCGGGTAGATGCGGATCGGCTGCATCATCAGCAAGGTGAAAAGCCGCAAGTTCGGGCCCAACTCCATCCGCGCGTGCGCCAGGAACTTCACGACCGCCCACAGGCTGCGCATGTCCTCGCCCGGACTGTTGAGGAAGAAGCTGTACTCCACGTCCATCCCGTGCTTCTTCGCGACCTGCACCGTGTAGAGCATGTCCTCGTGCCGGAAGTTCTTGTCGAGGTTCTTGAGCATGCGGTCGTCGACGTGGTCGGGGCTGAACGACAGGAGCCCGCACCCGGCGCGCTTGAGCCAGATCATCAGCTCATCGGGCAGCGTGTTCCGGTGCTCGTTGAACCACGCGGACCACTGAACATCGAGCTTGCGGCGCACGATCTCCTCGCAGATCGCGATGGCGTGTCCGGGTGGGATGTTGAAGATCTGGTCGCACATGAACATCTGGCGAACGCCGTAGTCCTTGACCAGCCCCTCGATCTCATCGACCACGTCGACCGGATCGCGCTGTCGCACCCGATGGCCGAGCAGGAACGTGTCTGAGCAATGGATGCAATGCAGCGAGCAACCCCGCTTGGCCTGGACGCCCACGCTCACAAAGCTGGACTTGAGATACGGCTCGTGGGGCACGAGGTCTCGGCGCGGCTTCTTCAGGTTCTTCCAGTCTTCTCCCGGCGGAGTGCCGGTGTAGAGCACCTCCCCGCGCGGGTTCCGGTAGTAGATGCCCTTGATGCTCTCGGGGTGGTCGAGGTTGTCGAGCAGCGCGCGAAACCGGTGCTCGCCCTCACCCCAGAGCCCGATGTCGATCTGCGGGATGCGCTTCATGAACGTCTCGCTGTACAGCGAGAATGCCGTTCCGCCCGCCACGATCTTCGCCCCGGGCGCGAGCTTCTTGATCAGCTCCACGGCCTTCTGCTGCGGCTCGAAATCGTCCGTGTGCAGGTGGGGCATCCCCACCTTCATGTTGCGCAGGGAGATGCCGATGACTTCGGGCCCGAAGCTCCGCAATCGGGCTTCCAACGCCTCATACGGCGCCTCCCGGTGCAGGTTGACGTCAAAGATGTCGACCTCGTGATTCTCCAGGTGAGCCGCGAGGTACGCGAGCCCGAGCGGGTAGACGAGCTCCATGTCGAGCGCAGTGAAGGCCTGGACGAGTAGTACGCGCATGGCGCGTTCATACCCGCGCCATCGCGCGCCCGCGACCGGATCCGGGCGCAGATGTAGCCCGGGGCGCGGGATTTCATCATCCCTGCGTTCGGGTTAGCTCCCTGGCATGTCCGAAACCTCGACCGAGACCACCTTCGCCACCGCTCTCTACCTGCTTCGGCGCTCGGGGGTGGACGTCGCGAACGCCGAGCTCGCACGCCTCGCCAAGGCGGTCGACAGTGCCAAGAGCGCCGCGGACGCTGGCAAGGCCGCCGAGCACCTCGCCGCGGCGCTGGCGCAGCCGGGCGGGTTTGAGGCGGGTCTGGGCCGCGCTTTCCCGGGCTTGCAGGTGCAGGTCGTCCGGGGCGACAAGCACGCGCACGCCTCCGCCCTGCGTCGCGCGCGCTTCGGAAACCCGCTGCCCATGCTGGTCGGCATCGCGGACCGCTACCAGGGCGGCGTCGCCATCCGCTGGGCCATCGTGCTGGACGTCACGGAGGAGAGGGTCCACATCCTCGACCCGAACCCGTGGGACGACGTCGCAGAGGACCACCACCTGCCGCTCAACGACTTCATCGTGCGCTGGGAGCTGGCAAGCTCGGTGCTGGTCACCTTCCGCCCCGGCGACCGGCCCTAGGGCCCTTCGAAAACGTACACCGCCCCGCCGCCTGACGCCACAACGTCGGACCCCTGCGCCCCGAGCGCGACGTCCGCGTAGCCATCCCCGTTCACGTCGAGGTGCCCTGCGCCCTCGTCCGAGAGGTAGTCGCTGCTGGTCGTGCCGAGGAAGCGGACCGAAGCGCTCGCGGCCGACTCGGTGGCGCCCCAGGAACCGGCGTCCGCGCCAAGGAACAGGTAGCCGACACCCGCGCTGCCAACGCCACCGCCGGACCCGTGCGGGGCTGCGAGGAGCAGGTCGTCAAGCCCGTCGCCGTCCCAGTCGCCAGCGCCGTCCACCATGCCGCCGAAGTAGTCGCCCGCGGCTTCACCCTCAAAGAGCACGTCGGCATCAGTCTCGTTGCGGGTGGTGTTCAGGCCGTTGCGGCCGTAGAACAGGCCGACCTCGCCGGCGTCCGTCCCCGCGTCGTCGTTCAGGTAGCCGCCGATGAGCGCGTCCTCCAGCCCGTCGCCGTCCACGTCGCCCGCGCCGGAGACGTCGTACCCGACGCGGTCCCCGGCCGCCGTGCCGTTCACGAGCAGCCAGGAGACGGTGGCAACCGGCGATGACCCCGTCAGCCTGTCCCCCGAGATCAACGCGGCCTGGCCTGCGTCCGCGCCCGCGCTGTCCGCGTAGAAGACGCCCACGCCGAGATCCCCGTAGCCATCGCCGTTCCCGTCGCCCATCACCGAGAGCGACCAGCCAAGCTCGCTGTCTGACTCCGTGCCGTACACCTCCGCATCTGCGTCCGAGATGTCGTAGCTGCCCGAGAGCCGCACGTCGCCGCCGAAATACACAGCGACGAGGCCGCCTTTGTCGACACCGGTGTCGTTGTATGGGGCGGAGATGGCAAGATCGCTGATGCCGTCGCCGTCAAGGTCGCCCCCCGCCATGCGCGCGCCGAGCCAGTCGCCGGTGACTCCGCGAAAGCGAGCGTCTGACGCGCTCAGTACGTCATCACCCCAGGTCCACGACCCGCCGCCGTAGAACAGGTAGGCCTGCCCGGCGTCCGTGCCGGTCGTGTCGTCGTAGGGTGCTGACACCACGAAATCGCCGAGGCCATCGCCATCCATGTCGCCAGCACCCGCCGCCCCGCGCGCGGAGCCAAGGTAGTCGCTATTGGCATGGCCGTAGAACGCGGCGTCCGCATCGGTGTCGCTCAACGTGCCGCCCGCCGAGAGCTGCGCCGACCCGTAAAGGAACACCGCGCCCTTGGACCCGCCGTCCCCGCGCGGCGCTGCGACGATCAGCTCGGAGAGCCCGTCCCCGTCGAGATCGCCGACGTCGTCGACCGCCTTGCCGAACTGTCCGCTGGCGGCCGTGCCGACGATGATGGTGTGCGCGTCTGCCGCGGCAACGTCCCCGCTGGCGACCGCCCCGAGCGTCAACGAACCGCTGCTGCTGCCGCCGGTCATCGTGCCGTCCGTGGCGGTGGCGGTGCACGTCAGGCTGTCGCCCGTCGCCAGGTCCGCCGTCGGGAGCGTTGACGTGGTGCCGGTGGAGGTCGCCGCGCTCGTCGCCACGCCGTTCACCTTCCAGGTCCACACGTAGCTCACGGCGTCCCCGTCGATGTCGGTGGCCTCCGAGGTGACGACGCAGCTTGCAGGCACGCCGGGCACCAGGTCGCTGCGCGTGAAGCCGACCCGGGGCGAGCCGGGCGCGGCGTCGCTGACGGTCAGCCAGGGCGAGGCGACGGCGGTGCCCGAGAGGTAGCCATCGCTCGGTGTGGCCTGCACGACGAGCTTGTCGTCGCGATTGAATACGCCGGAGAGCGTCTGCCCGGTTCCCGCATCCACCCCGTTCACGGTCCAGAGGTACGCGACGCTGACGCTGTCGTTGTCGGGGTCGCTGGGGCCGACGGGCGTGGCGGTGAAGGTCGCGGTGCGGTCACCGCTCGTGGGGCTGATGGCCACGCCGGTGAGCGACGGCGCGGCGTTGCCAATGCGGACGGGCGGGGAGACGAAGGGCGTGACGTCGCCATCGTCCACGAGCACCGAGCAGGTGACGATCTGGCCGCGCACGGTTGTATCGGAGAAAGTCTGCGTGGTGACGCCCGCGTCGACCCCGTCGACCGTCCACGCGAACGTGTAGACGATGGTGGCGCCCTCGGGATCCACGGCGTCTGCGTGCGTGCAGGTGAGGACGTCACCCGGCTGCGGGGCGATTGGGGAGATGGCGACGGGCGAGGGGTCGGGGATGGCGTTGCCGATGGTCACGTCGCGCGTGGCGACTGGCGACTGAGTCTGCCCATCGGTGGCGTAGACGGAGACGGCCCAGACGTCGTCACGCACCACGTCCGCCCCGGGCACGTCTGGCGTGTCGATCGCGGCGTCCACGCCGTTCTGCGTCCACGACCACACGTACGTCAGCGCGTCGCCCTCGGGATCGACGGCGTCGACGAGGATCGCGGCGGTGAGCGCATCGCCGGTGACCGGGGCCGCCGGGCTGACACCCACACCCGGTTGGGTCGGGAAGGTGCTGGCGAGCACGCGCACGGTGGTCTCGTAGGTGCCGACGTTGCCGAGCAGGTCGGTCGCGGTCGTGGTCAGGACGTGGGTGCCGGCGTCGAGCGTGAACGTGCCCTCGATCGTTCCGTCGGCAGCGGGAACCGGTTGGTCGACGACGCCCTGAAGGTCGGACGTCACGGCGATGAGCAGGGCGGTAGGCGCGTCCAGATCGTCAGACACGGTGGCGCTGAACGTGACCGGCTGGCCGGCGGTCCACGTGCTGCCGAGCGAGGGCGACGTGACCATGAGCTGCGGCGCCTGGGAGCCGGGCAGGGCCGAGTCGACGGCGGTCCACGTGGAGTGGCAGCCGTAGAGCGTCGGTCCAGCCACCGTCGTCCAGAGGAGGAGCCAACGGGAGGAGCGGGGGAGCCGGTCGGGGAGGCGCACGGTCATAGAATAGCCCGGCCGAAAGCCACCGGCAGGGGTGTTCAGGTCCCGACCGTCATGGCTGCACCTCGACGGTCTGGAACGGGACGTCGTGGTCGGCGTCTGTGTACCAGCGCACCTCCAGCGTGGCGTGCAGGCCGGCGAAGTGCACCTGGGGCTGGTAGCAGAAGGGATCGGTCGTCGCCGGGTCCGTCCAGCTCTCAAAAACGGACAGCACACCGGGCTCGTTGGTGAACGTCGGGCTGAACGTGGCGCCGGACTCGTCGAGCAGCACGTTGGAGCGCCACACGTCGGCCTCGCCCCCACCGTCGGACTGCCAGTCCACGACGGGGTCAGCGGGGTTCTCGTAGTCAAACTGCGCGCAGGTCGCCTGGGTGGGCGTGAGGGCGACGGGCGCGCAGGCGGAGAGCAGCAGGAGCCAGGACGCGAACATTCGGGCGGGTATCAAGGATCCGGGCGGCGGGGAGGGCTGGAGGCTGGAGGCTGGGGGCTACGTGAATGGCCGTCAGCCGTACTTGCTCCCGCGGCGCTGCTCCACCAGGTCCAGCAGCTCCTTGATCCGCTGGCCCTCGCGCTTGTCCGCGACGAGGAGGACGTCGGGCGTGTCGACGACGACCAGCTCGTGAACGCCAAGCAGCGCGACAAGGCGGTCGCGACTGTAGACGATGTTGCCGTCGGCGCGAAGGGCCTCCACGTCGCCGACGCCCGTCCCCCACGTCTGCGCGGCGAGAATACTCTCCAGCGCCGGCCAGCTTCCGACGTCCGACCAGCCAAACTCGGCGGGGACGACCCGGATGTCGCCAGCACGCTCCATGATTCCGTAGTCCACGCTCGTCGCATCCGTCTCGCCCCAGGCGCTGCGGTCGCCCGCGACCAGCCGATCCATCGCTGCTGCCGTGCGGGGGAGGAAGGCACGCACGGCGGCCTGACACCGATCCGCCCGCCAGCAGAACATCCCCGCGTTCCACAGGCATCCCTCCGCTATCAGGCGCTCGGCCGTCGCCCTGTCCGGCTTCTCGACAAAGCGGCGCACGCCCCGCACCGGCTCCGTACCCGCCGCTGGCTCGATGTAGCCGAAGCCGGTCTCGGGCCGATCGGGCCGGATGCCGATGGTCACGAGCCCGCCTGCCTCGGCCGCAGTGGCGGCGATCGTGAGCGCCACGCGGAAGGCCTCCTCGTCTGCGATCGCATGGTCGCTGGGCAGCACGCAGATCGTCGCCGGATCGTCACCGGCATGGCGCCGCGCGACCTCCCAGGCGGTCCAGGCCGCCGCCGGGGCCGTGTTCCGGGGGCTCGGCTCGACGAGGATGTTCTCAGCGGGCAACCCCCTGAGTTGCTCGCGAATGGCCTCGACCATGTCGGGCCCGGTGACCACGAGGATGCGCTCCATGGGCACCAGTGGGAGCACGCGCGTGACCGTGCGCTGGATCATCGTCGGGCCGCCGTCGAGCGAGAGGCACTGCTTCGGCATCGCGCGGCGGGAGAGTGGCCAGAAGCGGGTGCCACGGCCGCCGGCGAGGATCACGGCGTAGAGCATCGGGGGGAGGTAATCAGGATCGCGGGCGGGCGCGCGCGGTTAGCTGGCACCCGTGCCGAACGAACCCTTCGTCAACCGCGAACTCTCCTGGCTGGAATTCAACGCCCGGGTGCTGGACGAGGCGGTCGACACCAGCGTCCCGCTGCTCGAGCGCGTGAAGTTCCTGTCGATCTTCAGCTCCAACCTCGATGAGTTCTTCATGGTCCGGTACGCGGGCATCTGGCGCCAGATCGACGCCGGCGTGGTCGTCCCCGGCCCGGACGGGCTGCCGCCGCGTCGGGTCCTCGAGGCCGTCAGCCGTCGGGTGCACGCCCTCGTGGCCGAGCAGCACCGCGCGTTCCTCTCGGTCATCCTTCCGGAATTGCGAAAGCACGGCGTCCGGATCCTCCGGGCGGACGAGCTCGACTCCTCGCACCGCGAGGCGCTGGACGACATCTTCGAGCGCGAGATCCTGCCGCTGCTGACGCCCATGGCCATCGACCCCGGCCACCCGTTCCCCTACCTCGCGAACCGCGCCGTCTGCCTGGTCGCCGAGCTGGAGCCGACGCACCCGAGCGATGAGGATCGGCTCCCGCAGGCCAAGGTCTGCGTCCTCCACACCCCCGCCGGCATCCTTCCGCGGTTCATCCGGCTCTCAGCACCCGCTGGCCAGCACCACTTCGTGCTCCTCGAGGACGCCGTCCGCAGCCACGCCGCCCGCCTCTTCACCGGCTACCGGGTCGTCTCCTGCACAGCGATCCGGGTCACCCGTGACGCCGAGCTCGACCTGGCCGAGAACGCGGCGGAGGACCTGCTCTCCACGATCGAGGACGCCGTCCGCAATCGCCGGATGGGCGCCGCCGTGCGCCTGCAGTACGAGCGCCGGCTGCCTGAGGCCATCCTCGGCGCCCTCACCAAGGAGCTGGAGCTCGAACCTGCTGATCTCTACCCGAGCGACGGGCCGACGGGCCTGACGGACCTCATCCAGCTCTACGCGGCGCTGGACATCCCCGAGCTCCGCGACCCGGTTTGGCAACCCGCGCCGGAGCCCGATCTCGAGGTCCCCGACCTCTTCGGCGCCATCCGAGCCGGCGACGTCCTCGTCCACCACCCCTACCAGGACTTCGCCTACGTCCACCGTTTTGTGCAAGCGGCGGCGGAGGACCCGGAGGTCCTCGCGATCAAGATGACCCTCTACCGGGTGAGCGGCGACAGCCCGATCGGGCAGGCGCTCGAGCATGCCGTGCGGATGGGCAAGGAGGTCGCGGTACTTGTGGAGCTGCGCGCAAGGTTTTCCGAGGAGGCGAACATCGCGTGGGCGAGGCGGCTGGAGGCCCAAGGCGCGCACGTCGTCTACGGCATCGGCGGGTTCAAGACGCATTGCAAGGCCACGCTCGTCGTGCGCCGCGAAAAGGAGGGCGTGGGTCGCCACCAGAAGACCGTGCTTCGCCGGTACTGCCACCTCGGCACCGGGAACTACAATCACCAGTCCGCGCGGCTGTACACAGACCTCGGATTGTTCACCTGCCGGGCCGGCTTTGGCGAGGACCTGACGCACCTCTTCAACCTGCTCACCGGCTACGTCCAGCCGCCGGCGTTCCAGCACCTGGTCCTGGCCCCAACGCAGATGGTGGCCTGGTTGCTGCGGCTCATCGCGCGGGAGGCAGACGCAGCGCGAGCCGGAAAACCGTGCGGCATCACGGCAAAACTGAACGCCCTGGCCGACGCGCGCGTGATCCAGGAGCTGTACCGGGCGAGCGAGGCGGGCGTACCGATCCAGCTCATCATTCGGGGCATCTGCTGCCTTCGACCGGGCGTTCCCGGGCTTTCGGAGAACATCCGGGTCATCCGGATTGTCGACCGCTATCTCGAGCACGCGCGCGTGTACCGGTTCGAGAGCGGCGGGCGCCCGGAGTACTACCTCTCCAGCGCCGACTGGATGCCACGCAACCTCAACGGTCGCATCGAGATCGCGTTTCCACTGCTGGATCCGATACAATGTCGCCGGGTCCAGGAGATGCTGGACATCCAACTCGCGGACACCCAGAAGGCGCGGGAGCTGCTGCCCGACGGGTCCAGCGCCCGCGTCCCCTGCACCGTCGGCGAGCCGGTTCGCGCCCAGGAGCGGCTGATGCTCGTGACCCACGCGCACGGGAAGGACGCTGAAGCGGCCTTTGAGCCTGCCCAGTTCTTCAAGCCCCACGCATGACCCGCCCGCTCTTCTGCGACGGCCGCCCGCTCGGCCAGATCCTGACCGCCGGATGGCCGGACTGGATCGGGACGGACGGGACGACGCTGGGATGGGCCGTCCGGGACCGGCTGTTCCTCACCTCCGTCGCCGACGATGCCGCTGTCGTGCGGATCGTTGAGCTGCCAGACGCGGTCGAAGGCGTCCACACCGACGCCACCGGCTGGGTCGTGGCGCTGGGCCAGGGGTTCGTGGTCGTCGACCCGGGGACGGGGCGGGTCGAGCGGGTCGTTCTCGACGACGAGGCCGATCCCGTCGGCACGCGCGGCGGTCGGGAAGTTGGCGTGTACGTCGAGGCGCCGGCGCATCGCGTCATCGATCTGGTGACCGGGGACGAGCTGGCGATCCCGGACGGCGCCAGGCACTCGCGGTGGCTCACGCCGTGGGCGAGCGGTCGGGGGGTTGCCTGGGTCGACGCCGACATCGTCTATCGTCTGGGGTTTTTGGAGGATGGCCCGAAGATCTCCGCAGTTGGCCGATGCCGAGGGGTGAAGGAGCTTTGCGCAGGGCCGGAGGGCGCGCTGGTCGTGCGGGG
The DNA here is from genome assembly GCA_903844155.1 of uncultured Pseudomonadota bacterium. Lineage (GTDB taxonomy): Bacteria > Myxococcota_A > UBA796 > UBA796 > SXON01 > CAIUMM01. Next base: position 25,448 of record CAIMSU010000212.1, read on the forward strand.
TCGGACCGCGAGCCTGCTTGTCGCTGCGCGGGGCTTCGGCGTGGACGGGCCATTGCTCGACGCCGTGCGCTTCGTCGAGGCGGAGACCGTTCTGGCGACGGACGCGGAGCGGGCGTTTGAACTGCGGTTGGCCGATGGTGGGATGGGGCGCGAGTGGCGCGGACATGTCGACCCGGTTGGCGGGGGCGGCGGGGACCGACTGGTGCACGACCGCGCGGTCGGCGAGGTGCGCAACCTCACCGGAACGCAGCGCTGGAGCGGGTTTTGTGGGGCGCACCCCGCCCGGGACGGAGCGCGGCTTGCGGGCCCGGGAGGGCGGGTCTGGACCCTGCCCGCCGACATCCGGGGCGACGTCGGGGCCGAGGATGTCGCGCTCGTGGACGGGCTCCTCGGGGTTGGCGGCGATGTGCTCGTGCACGCAGACGAGGGCGTGCGGGTCCTGGTTGCAGAAGGGGACTCCTGGCGCGAGCGGGCGCAGCTTGCCGATGGTGCGGGCGTTGACGGCGTGGCGGTCAGGGACGGGGTGATCGTCGTGGAACGCGGCGACAGCGTTGAGCGCTACGGGCCACCCCTCTGGCTGCGACTGCCGGACGAAGAATCGGTCGGGGTCAACGCCGAAGCAGCGGACCCCAACAGCGACGGCGGCGTGCGCATCAGCGAGGAAGGGGCGGACAGCAACGTCTGCCGCGGGCGACAACGCTGGCCGGTGCCCGCCGACCATGCACGGGCAGCGACGGGCGGCGTCTACGCGTGGAGCGACCACGGCGCGCTGTACGCGTTGACCGACCTGCGGGCGACGCCTGCCCCGAAGTTGCGGCGCGGATGACGCAGTGGGGCACGCGCGCCCCACAACGCCCCGCGAAAAGCTCACCAACGGCGTGGGTTCTCGCACGAAAGCGCGGCATGACATTTGCTTGACCTCCTCGACATCCTGGAGTAAAAAGCACACATGCCCGTCCCCGTTCGATTCCTCCTTCCCGCGTTGATGCTGCCGTTCGCCGCCGCGTGTGGCTCCGTGGGCCTTGAGGAGAACATGAGCTTTGGGGGCAAGGGCATGGCGCAGGTTGCCCCCGACGGCATGGTGCAGTTCGAGAGCCGGCCCGTCGGCAAGGGCACGTCCGAGGACTTCACCGTCGACTCCGTCGGCGACATCCCCATCACCGTGCAGGACGCGTGGGTCGAGGTGACGGACCCCAACGTCTTCTTCGTCGGCGCGCTGCCGTTTCCAAAATCGCTCGACCCCGGGGACTCGGTGAGCTTCAAGGTGAACTTTGAGCCGCAACAAAGCGGCATCTTCTACGGCACCCTGGTGGTGACCATGGACGACGGCAGCACCCTCGAGCGCAATGTGACCGGCGCGGGCTGCAACGATGCGGACCACGACGGGGTCTGCAACTAGCCGGACGCGCCAAGGCCGGCGCTCGGCACACCTCGCGGGTTAGCCCGCGCCCGATGCAACTCCGAGTGCGATCCGGGCCACGCAACGCGCGCTTCGACCCGCCGACAGCCGGCCTCGATGGGGTGCGCGAGCTCGACGACGCGCTCGGCCTCTGCGTCTGGCGCGTCCTGGCCGAGGCCCTCACCCGTGGCGACCCCCCGCCCGTGGCGCTGCTCCTGACGGGTGACCTGGCCCATCTCGTCGACGTCGTCCCGCTGCTTCGGGCCGGGGAAGCGCTTGACGGCCGGGGGGTGGCCGGCTTCGCCAGCTTGCCCGGCGTGCTGGTGGTCGCCGTCGTCGGCCTGCTCACCCGCCGCCACAGGGGGGCGCCAAACGGTCGGTTTGCAGTAGCGTTCCTCGAATGGCCGGACGGGCGGTGGTGGCTCGCGCGGGCAGCGTTGGTGGAGGATGGGGAACGCCTGGCCCTGGACCCGCTCGCGGACGTGACCGTTGAGCGCGCCGTCGATGGACTCGGCAAGCCCGGGGGCATCGGCGGTTGGTTTCGCCGGGCGAGGGTGGAGGGGCTGCGCGCGGAGTTGACGCCGGCGGACGTCGACAACTAGTCGGCGACCGGCTCGCGCTCGATCATGTCGCGGAGCACGTCTTCCGCGCGCGCCTGTCCGGCCGCGACCCGTCGCACGCCCTCGGTGATCGGCAGGTGGCTCGCCCGTCGCAACAGGGCATCGCAGAGCTCCACCAGCGCGGGGTCGCGCTCACCGCGGGCCAGCGCAAGACCATGGTGCAACGCCGGATGATCGGGCACGCTCGCGGCGGCGATCAACTCGCCGACCCCGGCCAGACCCGAAAACGTGCGCGCCTGCGCCCCCGCCCGAGTGAACAGTCGCGCGCCTTCCGCGATCCCGCGGGACACCGCCAGCGCCTGAACGCCAACCCCGGCGCCAAGCCCGCGCGCAGCCCCCAGCGCCGCGCAAAGAACCTCGACGAGCGCCCCGGCGAGCTCGGTCCCCACGAGATCGTCGGACTGGTAGACCTGGCAGATCGGCGAGCGGAACGCGCGGTGTGCCAGGGCGCACACCCCCGCGTAGGGCGACGCGACAACGACGGCCGACGGGGCCCCGCGCTCGATCTCCCCCGACAGCAACGGCCCGGCGAGCGCGGCTACACGCACGCAGGCGCTCTCCTGTCCGACAAGCTCCGAGAGCCTCCCCCCGGTGCGGCTGTCGAGGCCCCGCGCGGCGAGGATGACGACATCGCCCGGCCCCGGCGCGAGGCGTCCGAGCACCGCGCGCAGCTCGGCGACCGGCCCATCGATGAGCAGCATGTCAGCAAACAAGCTCTCCGCCGACCGGCCCTCCGCCCGCACCACGTCCGAACCGGCCGCCCACAGCAGGCGCTCGGCCGCGTCGACCCGCTGGCCCTTTCCCACGAGCGCGACGCGCGTCACGCCCGCGCACCACGGAGGTGGAACACGTCCAGCCGATTCCGATAGTACAACGTCAACTCCCCTGCGATCCGCACCCCCCGATCCTCCGTGATTTCGAGCGCGCGCTTCCGGTGGAAGTTGGCGAACAACGTGACCGCCTCGTCGAGGATGCGGTCCGCGGTTGGGGGGCCGGTGCGCGGTTGGGTCGAGAGCTGAACGAGGGCCGTGGCGATCAGCCGCTCCACGTCGGCGCGCGGCACGACCTTCTGGTCGGGCCCAAGCCGAATGAGCCGATAAACGTCGAGCCCAGGGTGGCGGGACGCCAGCACCTCCCACGCCGCCCACGCCGCAAGATGCGTGGATTGCACGACGAATCCCGCCCGATACGCGTCGCACAGCCGCCCAGCCAGTCGCTCGGTGTAGAGGTGATCGCGCTGCTCGTCCACAACGACGGCGCCGCCCCTGTCCGTCACGTAGCCGCGCCGATCCACTGGCGACCCGTGCGGGTCCAGCGAGCGCCCATCGGCGTCGATCGGGTTGCCCAGCACGTCCATCGGCTGCCCGAAGGTCACGTGCACCCTCGCGTCAAGCTTCAGGAGCTGCCGTACGAAGCTCGCGACCGTCCTCGCCTCGCTGAACTCGTCGTCCATGATGATGTAGCGCTGCTTTCCCTCATCCGCCAGGGAGTCGGCGATGAGGCTCTCGGCCTCGAGCACCACGCCGATGGAGAGGGTGCAGGGGACGACGAACACGTCCCCGTCGCCGGCCCGCGAGGGGTCGGCGAGGTTCTCCTGCCACGCCGCCAGGCCCGTCCCCAGCAGGCCCTTCTTGAGCTTGGACTCCAGTCGCCCGCTTCGCGACCGGGTCCCGCCGGGAAAGAACAGCGAATGGCACTTTCGGCGTAGAACCTCGATGGAGTAGTCCTTGAGCGTCTCCTTGTAGAGCGCGTTCCGCTTGCGACGATCCACGGTGTAGGCCCCGAGCCGGCGCATGAAAAACCCCATCGCGGGGTTCTCAAAGAGGTTCAGCCCCGCGCCGTAGGCGAACGGCGGGAGGCCGGCGGCGTAGAGGGCGTAGCCGATGAGCGGCGAGTCGAGGTTCGAGACGTGGGTGGGGGCGAGGATGACGGTCGCGCGGCGCGTCAGCTCGCGGATCTGCTCGATCGGCCCGGCGATGGCGATGCGCGAGGCGGGATCCAGGTCGCTCCGGCCCGAGACCACGCTCTTGACGACGTCGCGCCCGCGTGACGCCGACAACAGCCGCGTGAGCCCGCGCGGGAGCACGCGCGTCGCAAACCGGTAGGTGCGCGGCGAAAAGGGGTTGTGGATCTCGTTGGCGTACGCCGAAACGAGGTTGAGGACCGCGGTCTCCATCTCGGACCGCCGCATGTCGCGGAGTGTGTTTGCGGCGGCGTCGACGTGGTCGGCGTAGGCCCTTTCGTCGGGCGTCGGCTCGCCCCGGGCGTCGTCCAGACGCTTGCGCTCGAAGAACACCGTGTCGGCCAGCACCTCCACGAGCGCCGCGTCTGACAGCGTCGCCAGACGTCGCCGCGCGCGTGTGACCAGAGCCCCCGCGATGACCTCCGCCGAGAGCGCGATGCCCTCGTTCGGCCCGCGGCCCTCCGGAGCGCCCGACACGCGGCTACTTGTGCTGGACGGTCAGCCGGTAGCTCGTGAACTGGGCACGGCCAGCGACGCTGAGCACGCCGGTCAACAGGCCATACGGCGTGTCTTCGTCCGCCACGACCATCAGGATGCCGTCAAAGTCCGGCCCGTGCGTGCGCAGCGCGATGGCGCGCAGGTCGTCCACGCGCTTGCGCAACGCGGTGTCGAGCGGCGCATACTGGTTCGCGGGGTCCTTGGTGACGATCTCGCCGTTCTTGATCTGGAGCACCGGCTTGTCGTCCACGACGATCGCAGACTTGGAGATCATGACGCGAACTGCCGGCACGACGGGGTCCGGCGCCGTGGACTTCGGCGCGCGCAGGTCGTCGTTCAGCGTGATGTTCTCGGGGGAGTCGGCGTAGACCTTGATCAGGTAGACCAGCAGGATGGTCATGACGTCCATCATGGCCGTCAGGTTCAGGCCCGCCGCCTCTTCCATGTGGCGATGCTTGCGCTTGACGAAGATCGCGTCGTCATCGCCAGTCTCGGTGTCGAGGACGTCGCTCATTGCGCACCCAACGCGAGCTGGATGCCCGGAAAGAGATCGCCCTTCGCGTCCTTGCGGGCAGCGTCCATCGTCGCGACAACCTCCTTGTACGGGGTCTTCGCATCGGCCACCACCTGCAGCGCATCCTTCAGGCCGGGCTGACCCGGGGCCGTCGCCTGGTCCTTGTACTCACGAAGGAGCTGGGTCAGCTCGCCGTAGGGCAGCCCATTGGGCCCGCGGAGCAGCTCACGGGGCGCGACTCCGTAGCTGGTCAGCACCGAGATCGCGCGCGGTGACACGGCGACAGTCAAGTACCCCTTCTTGTCCACGTCCGACTGGTCCGAAGGCCCACCGGACACCAACGTCGGCACGAGGACAGGCGCCTCACGAAGCTGGACGATGTTCGCCGTGACGGCGAGCAGGAACATGACCAGGTTGATCATGATGTCGAGGTATGGGACGAGGTTGAGCTCGCCCTCTCCACCGCCGCCGCCAGCCATGTGCTACCCCTTGGCCGGGCCAGCGTCGGAGGAGCGGGGGCCCTTCCGCCACTGTGCGTGGGCGTTCATGAACTGGAACAGCGCGTGCTCGGACTTCTCGATGAGGCTCACCGCCTTGGAGTTGACGACGAGATGCCCAAGGATGCACAGCACGGCGATGGACAGACCGAACGCCGTGTTGTTCATGGCCTCGGAGATGCTCTTCGAGAGCACGTTGGCGCGCTGGTCCGCCGCAACGCCCGAGATCGCCGCGAACGCGCCGATGAGGCCGGTGACGGTTCCGATGAGGCCGATGAGCGTTGCGATATTCGCGATGGCCCACAGCCAGGAGATGCGCGTCATGACCACCCCGCGCGCGTCCATCATGGCCTGCTCAACCGCGAGCATGGGGCTCTCGTAGCCATTCTTGATGAGCCCGAGCAGCGTCCGCGTGGCGCGGGAGAGCGCGGGACGCGGCGCGACCTGGCAGGCCTTCGCAGCGGCGTCGATGTTGCCCACCTTCAAGTACTTCTCGACCGAGGCAACAAACGTCTTCTCGTTGATGGGCAGCACGAAGTAAACGAGGATGAATCGCTCCAGCGTCACCCCCATCCCCAGGACGAGGAAGGCGATGTTGATGAGCATGAAATACCCACCATCTTTGAAGAACGTAATAATCCAGGCCATTTACATCTCCGGGGGGCACTACGGGGGACTTGCCGGGGGCAACGTCACCCGATTTCTGGTGTTCGTCTACATCTGCAGGGGAGGAATGTTCGCGAAAGTTCCTGACGGCGAGGGCGGCGCCGCCTGAACGGCGCGCGCTTCGGGGAGGAGCTTCGGCGCCGGGGGGCCGGGACACCGACCGGGGAAACGTAGCACAGTCCTCCGCACTCGGGCAGTCGGCGGATGGGCGTACGATGGAAAACGAGCATTGAAAGCGAGTCAGCCCGGCTTGTGAAGGACTCGTCAGGGATTCCGGCCGCGGCGCGCGCTCAGACCGTGCCCCATTTGCCCAGCCCGACGCTCGGGATGCTCTTCAGCACGGTGCTCTTCACGATCTCGGTGAGGACGGTCGCACCGCCGATCATCTCCATCAGCTCGGCCCGCCCCTCGGACTTGGAGAACTTGCGACGGATCAGGTCCGGCCGCATGTAGAAGTTGAGGTAGGCCTTCGTCCGGTACTGGCGCAGGCGCTCGGCCGTGAATGTCTCGGTTTCAAGCTGGGGGATCGGGCCACCGCCGTTGATCGTGTACCGACGCCAGAAGTCGCCGTCCACGTACCCGCGCTCCTGCGCGATCCGGTAGAGGTCGGTGGCGGGGAGCGCGGTGGCGACGGAGTAGCTCGCCCAGTCCAGGCCAAGACCGGCGGAGAACTTGATCATCTCCTCCACGTCCGCGGGCGTGGTGTCGTAGTAGCCGACCATGAAGTAGCCGCGGGTCTCCAGCCCGACCTCCCGCGCGATCCGGAATGCCTCTTCCGTCTGCTCGCGCGTGATCTGCTTGTTCATGATCTTGAGCACGCGGTCCGTGCCGGCCTCCACCCCCATGTGGATGGAGCGCAGCCCGGCCTTCTTGAGCCACGTCAGCACCTCGCGATCGACGGTGTCGACGCGGGCGCGGATGTTGAAATTGACCTTCAGGTTTCGGCGCAGGATCTCCTCGGACAGCGTCCGCATGCGCTTCTTGCCGATGGTGAAGGTCTCGTCGAACATGACGATCTCCTTCACCCCGTAGGTCTTGACCAGGTACTCCATCTCGTCGACGACGAGCGTTGGAGCGCGAAACTTGAGCTTGTCCGAGTACACCTGGGAGCAGTACCCACAGTGCCAGGGGCAGCCGCGCGTCGTGACCATGGTCGCGAAGGGCTTGAGCAGCGTGAGGCAGTGGTACCGGTCCATCGGGAGCAGATCCCACGCGGGGATCGGGTACTTGTCGATGTCCTTGGACGCGGCGCGCGTGGGGTTCTGGTCGATCTCGCCAGTGGACCGCCGGAAGAGCGTTCCCGGGATCTTGTCGAGCTCCGAGCCCGACTCCACGTGGTCGCAGATGTCGAGGAAGGTGTCCTCGCCATCGCCGACGACAGCAATGTCGAAGCAGTCCCACGTCAACGACTCGCGCGGGTAGATGCTCATCTGCGGGCCGCCGCAGACGATGATCGCCTTCGGGCATGCCTGGCGGACGACCTGCGCGATCTCGATGACCGCGGGCCAGCCGAGGGTCTTGGCGGTCAGGGCGACGATGTCCGGCTTTTCATCGGCGAATCGCTGCGCCGCGTCCCGGGGCTGGAGGTTCTCGGCATGCAGGTCGATGAGGCCGACGGGGTAGCCGTGCTGCCGGACCCACGCTGCGAGCTGGGCCAGAGCGAGCGACGGAAAGATCCCGAGCTTCTCGGCCGCCTTCTGTGACAGGGGCTGCTGGTCGGCGGCCTCATGGTACTTGACGAAGAGGATCTTGGTTTTTTTCACGGCGCTCCTCGCGGTGGCGCCGAATCTGGCACCACGGGCATTGTACCGCACCCGAGCGTCCGGGCCCCGGTGCGACCGCGCGCGCCCGGCACGAATGGGCTACAGATTCGTTGAATGCAGGAGCAATCGATGCGTCCGTCCCCCGTCCTCTCCGTGGCCATGTGGCTCGTCCCGTCGCTCCTGCTCGGTTGCGCCGGTGGCGACAAATCCGGCGACAGCGCCGCCGTCGACAGCCCGGTCATCAAGGGCGATCCCCCCGTCAACCCCACGCTGCTGATCAACGAGTTCCTGGCGAGCAACAAGGCCTCCAACGCGGATACTGCCGGGGAGTTCGACGACTGGATCGAACTGTACAACACGGGCACTGATCGCGTCAGCTTCACGGGGTTGTCGCTTACAGACGACCTCACGAAGCCCGAAAAGTCCCCGCTCCCCGCGGGCGCGGGGATCGACCCCGGGGCCTACTACCTGGTCTGGTGCGACAACCAGCCCGAGCAGGGGGAAGACCACGCGACCTTCCGGATCGCCAAGTCGAGCGGCGTCGTGGCGCTCTACTCCAACGCTGCCGGCTACGATTCGCTGCGGGTCGACGGCATCAACTACACCCAGCAGCCGGCGGACCTTTCGGCGGCGCGGGTGCCAGACGGCTCCACGAACTGGCTGGCCGGCCAGACACCCACTCCGGATGCAGCGAATGGCACCGGCGGAGCCAGCGACTCGGGCCCCTGACCGGTTGACGCGTCAATATTGACGTGGTACCGACAACGACCATGCGGCTCGTCGTCCCACGCCCACTCTGGCCGATCGGCGCGCTCGCCCTGGCGCCGCCGCTGCTCATCGCGCTCGCCAGCGCCGCCGGCCCCGCGGATCCGCCGCCGAACAGCCCCGTGAATCCGTCCTCGGAGGCCTGGATCGCTGTGGCCCCGACGGCCTTCGCGCCGACGATGCCACTCCCTCCGGACCTGCTCGCCGCCCTCGCGTCTCGCGACCACGACACCGCGCTCGGCCTCCTGAAGTCCCTGGACACGACCGGCTGGACCGCCGACCAGCGCGCTGATCTCGCGTTCGTCCAGGCCTGGGAGCTCCTTCGCGTCGGCAAGGGGGCAGACGCCGCCCCGCTCGTCGACAGCCTGAAGGCAGCGCCGGACGCGCCTCCCGCCTACGCCAACCTGGTCGTTGGCGAGGTGCTCCTGGCCTCCGGCGATTCGACCCACGCGATCGCCCCGCTTGAAGCCGGCGCAGGCTCAGCGCCCATCGAAGTCCGCGCTCGCCTTGCCCTCGCGCAGGCCTACCAGGCCGCGTCCCGGCAGTCCGACGCGCGAAAAGTATGGACAGACCTTGCTGCTCGCCCCGATCCCTCGCCCGGCACCGCGGAGGCGCTCTGGGCCATCGCGGGGAAGGATGGCCTCTCAGCGCCTGCCACGATCGCGTCCATCCGTAGGATCTACCGTTACTATCCGGATTCCGGGCCCGACGCCGCCATCGCCGCGAACCCGGCCACGAAGATCGCCGCACCGTCGCTGGACGATCTCGCGATCCGCGGCGACGTCTTGCAGGAGCGCGGCAGCAGCATCGAGGCCAAAACCCTGCTCGGTCCTCGACTCGCCGAAGTGCCGTCCAACACTGCGGTCGGGTGTCAGTACCGCTACGCCTACGGGCGCGCCGAGAACAAGCTGAACAACGTCACCGACGCCGCAGACGTCCTCGCCCCGCTCGGTGCCGGCTGCAAGGGCATCGACGACGACCGCGGCGCGAAAGCCCTGTACCTTGCTGGAAAATCGCTGGAGCGCAAGCAGGACTGGGCCGGCGCTGCGAGGGCCTACTCAGCCATCCCGAGGCTCTACCCCACGCACAGCATGGCCGACGACGGCTACGACCTCGGCGGAATTGCCATGCAGCAAGCAGGCGACCTCACCGGCGCCGAGCAGGCATGGCAGTCGGGGTTTCTCGCCTACCCAAAGGGCGACCTCGCCGGCGAGACGGCATGGCGACTCGCATGGGGGGAATGGCTCGAAGGACGCGTGCCGGACGCGCTGAAGTGGGCCGACGCCTGCGCCGACGGCGTCCCGCTCGCCACCAGCCCTACCGACGTGCTCGGATGCCGCTACTGGGCTGCTCGCTGGCGAGCTTTTCCCGATCCCAAGGCGCCGGCGACCGCCACGAAGGACCCGACCGCGCTCGCCGACGCCATCGCCCGCTTTGAACGCCTCGCGACCGAGGACGATTGGCACTACTACGGCATCCTCGCGACATCGCGGCTCACGCAGCTCAGGCCCAACCAGCCGCCGCTCACCCGCCAGCCGATGGACCCCGACGACGCGCCCTGGCAGGTCCGCGACGCCTGGCTGCACTCGCCGGCGATCCAGAACGCGATGGACCTGGTCCGGGTCGGCCTGATTGGCGATGCGCTGCAGGAGTTCGGAACGTTCGACGACGACAGTCTCGGCGGGAGCGAGATCGCCATCGTCACCGGGACGCAGACGCTCGGCGGCGACTTCCTCCACGCCCACGATCGGCTCCGCAGCTACCTCAAGACCCATCCCCCGGAGACCCTCGGTCCCAACGCCTGGAAGGTGATGCGGCAGGCCTACCCCCAGAAATGGTGGCCGGAAGTGCAGGCAGCGACGACCGGGTACGCCTGGGACCCCCAGCTCTTTCACGGGCTCGTGCGCGAAGAATCCAACTTCAACGAGAAGATCCGCTCCCACGCGGGGGCGTGCGGCCTCTCCCAATTGATGCCCGCCACGGCGTACGGCGTCGCGAAGCAGATCGGGCTGCACTACGCCTCCGCGGACATCTGGAAGCCCGACGTCAACCTCAAGATCGGCGCGTACTACCTCAACATGCTCCATGCGCGCTACAACAACGACAACGCGCTCACGCTCGCGGCCTACAACGCCGGCGAAGGCAACGTCGACAAGTGGTTGGCGCTCCAGCCGGATGTAGCGCTCGACGAGTTCGTGGAGGCAATTCCACTGCGCGAAACCCGGATGTATGTCAAGCGCGTCAGCTCGACCTGGCAGACCTACCGACTCCTCGACGAGACGGGCCCCCTCTACGTGGACTGGTCGCCGTTCCTGGTCCGCGCTGTCCCGGCGACCTCGCAAGGCGCGGCACCGACCTCCGCCCCCTCACCCGCGAAATGAACGTCCGCGCCTGCTTCGTCGACGCCGCCGGCACGCTCATGAAGCCCCGCGAGCCCGTGGGCATCACCTACGCGCGCGCTGCGCGACTACGTGGGATTGACGCAGATCCCGTGGTGGTCGAGGCGCGGTTCCGAGCGTCATTCAAGGCCCACGCCGACCGCGGGCACCGGCAGCAGGGCGACGGCCGAGCGTTCTGGTCCCCCATCGTGAAAGAGGCGATCAACGCCGATGATGACGTGGTTGTCGAGCTTTTGTGGGCGCATTACCTGGAACCGCGGGCGTGGTGGGTGGACGTGACCGCGCTCGCCGTGCTCGGACAGGTCGCGCGCACGGGCGTGAAGCTCGGCATCATCTCCAACTGGGACACGCGTTTACGGACGTTGTACAACCGCTTTGCGCTGGACCGGATGTTCCCCGTCCTGGTCTGCTCGGCGGAGGTCGACGTTGACAAGCCGGACCCCGAGATCTTCCGCGTCGCCTGCAACGCCGCGGGCGTCAGCCCCTCGGAAGCCGTGCACGTCGGCGACGATCCGGAAAACGACGTCGCGGGCGCGAATTCCGCGGGCCTCGTCGGCCTGCTGCATGACGAGGAGATCGGCTGGGATGCGCTGCCGGAGCGGATCGCGCGGCTGAGGCGGTTTCGGTAGGGCACCAACATGTACCACAAATGGTCTCCGCAGTTGTGGCGCATCGGCGGTGACGGGCGCGGAATATGCCAAAACTGCGGAGAGCAGTTGTGGTAGATCACAGCTGGAACTTCACCCCCGTCCGCTTTTCACTCGCTTCCCAGAGCTTTTTCCAGCCCTCCGCGTCGCGCGCATGCGCGCCCGTCGCCTGCACGACCGGCGCGCCCCACGCCTGGAACAACCGCGGGCCGACGTACTCGCCGCCAGAGATCGTTGGCGAAACAGTCGCAAAAGCGGTCGGCAGCGCGCCCCACGCCGCCGGCTGCGCAAACAGCGCGTTGCCCACCGACCAGAACGCAGGGCCGAACATCGTCTTGTTCTGCTGCGGCGCGACGAATTGGAGGTTGGTCGACGCGTACCCGGGGTGACAGGAGAGGCTCTTGATGCCGGAACCGGCTGCCTTCAACCGCCGGTCCAGCTCGAAGGCGAAGTAGAGGTTTGCAAGCTTGGAGCGACCATAGGCTGGCCAGGCGCCGTAACCGCGCTCCCAGTTCAGATCGGTCCAGTCGAAGCTGCCGATGTGATGCATGCCCGAGGAGACCGTCACGACGCGCGCGTCCGGCGTGAGCGCGTCAAAAAGCAGGCCGGTCAGCGCAAAGTGGCCGAAATGGTTGGTACCGAGCTGCATCTCGAAGCCCTGGGCGGTGCGGGCGAGCGGGACCGCCATCACTCCCGCGTTGTTGATCACCGCGTGGATGTGCGGGTGAACGCCACGGAGCCCAGCCGCAAATGCGCGGACGCTGTCCAGATCCGAGAGGTCGAGCGCCATGACCTCAAGGCGAGCTCCGGGCGACAGGGCGCGGATGCGCGAGGCTGCTTCCTCACCCTTGGACACGGTCCGGCAGGCCATCACGACGCGGGCGCCGTGGGCCGCGAACATGCGCGTCGCCTCCCACCCGATGCCGCTGTTGGCGCCGGTGACGACGTAGGTGCGGTCGGAGAGATCGGGGATGTCGGACTCGGACCAGGCCATGGGTCCGACTATCCCGGCGACGGCGCCGATCCTGGCGCTCGGCGAACCTCGCGCCGGCCTCGGCGCTTAATTCCCGCAGTTCCAAGGCCACGTTCGCCGCCAGCCGCCGAAGACGGCAGCCGGCACCGAACGTGCGGGGAACGCCGCGCGGGGGGCCAATCCGACCAGCCATCAACGCGATTTCAGGTGGATACAGACGCCATGTTTGCCGAGCGCACGGATTGGCCCCCCGTCCCCGGCTAAGCTCCCTGCGTGCTCGTCCTCGCCACCGCGCTCCTCGCCCTCACCGCCCCCGCCCTCGCGAGCGTCTACGTCACGCCGCCCGAGGGCGCGCACGAGGTCACGCTGCTCGTGTGCCCGACAAACCCCGACTGCGAAGAAGAGGCGGACTGGGTAAGCGAGGCGCGACCGGACGATCTCGTCGTCAGCGCGGACAGCCTGCTCGCGCTGAACGTGATCCAGGGCGGGGACGCGCAGTCACGGGCGGAGACCTTCGCGACGTCACTGGACGCCACAATAGCGGCGTTCAAGAAGGAGGACTTCGCCAAGTCCGGGAAGTCGCTGGACGACGCCCAGCGCGCGCTGAACGGCTGGAGCGGAACGCCAACGAACCAGCAGCTCTTCAACCTGTACTACCTGCGCGCCGCCGTGAAGCTCGGCAACAGCAAGCAAGCCGAGGACGCGTTCCAGCAAGCCGCGTCGGTCGCCTGGAACCGCGCCGTCACCCTGCCCGTCGACGTGGAGCCGTACAGCTCGCTGTACTACAAGGCCGTCTACGATCTGCTCACGGAGGGGCTCGGCGAGGTGGATCTCGAGCCGGTGGACGGTGTCAGCTACCGCCTCGACGGCATCGACGTCGGCGCCGGGCCCGTCCACCTCTCCGTCTACGCCGGCACGCACCGCCTGAACGCCGTCCGCGCGGGCACCGACGACGCCTGGCGCACGCAGCTCAAGGTCTCCGCCTTCCGCACCAGCGTCGCCACCGCCAAGCCGGAGACCATCGACGACCTCGGCTGGCTGGCCACCGGCTTGGTCCAGGCCGTCGACGAACACACCCTCGACCCCGATCTCGCGGCGTTGCTCGTGGATTGGTGCAAGCACTACCAGATCGCGCGCGTCCACATCCTCGTCGCCGAGCCGGCCCTCGACCCGCTGGCGAAGCCGGGCGAGCCCGCAACGGCCTTCGGGCTGCGAAGCGTTGGATATGACCCGAAGTTGCGGCGCTTTTCGGGGGAGTGAGCGCCGCGCCCTACGCCCCGACCGCGAGCCCCTCGCCGACGTCTTCCAGCGCCCCGGCACCGTCGGCGGTCAGCGCCCCTGCCGTCGCCCCCTCGCCCGTCCCCTCAGCCCCCTGCTCCCCATAGAACTGCCGGGCCCACCTGCGGTACGCCGCGATCGGCCCATCCTCGGCCGTCAACGCTGGCTTCGGGAGGTACCGCTTGCTGCCCCAGTAGACGATGTCCTTCTGGAAATCAAAAACAGCCGCACGCCTGAACAATTCGCGCACCAGCGGCGCGCCGACGATGTGCGGAATCAGCACACCAAGCCCCGGCACGGACTTCGCGATGGCGCCCGGGTCGGCCACAAGGGTGACGAGCCGGATCGCGAGATCCCCATCGCCGAGCGGTGTCGGCAGTACGATGGTAACGCTGCGGAGTCCGATGGCCTCGCTGTCGGAGGCGATCACGGCGATCCCAAGGCCGTAGGCGTCAAACTCAAAGGCGATGGTGACCTGACGCTTGGATTGCCCCGCGACCTTGGCCGGAGCGTCGAAGCGCGAGGAGAGGTGCAGGTGGTGGCCCTCGCGGGTGAGCGCGCTCGTCCGTTCGCCGGCTGCAAAGCCGTGGATCCACGAGAAGTGCGCGGTGTCGACGCCGTTCTCGATGACCTCCTGCGGATGCCCGCGCAACCGGAAGCGATCATGCGTGGGCGCGCCCCAACCCTCCGTCCGGACGACGGGAAGGGGCCATGGCTCGACGTTTTCGCGGTGGCGCCAGACCATCACGACGCCGAGCCACTCCTGCGCGGGCAGGCTGCGGGCGCGCATCCGGCGAGGACCGGCGCCGTCTACCGAAAAACACAGGCCGTGCGCGCCACATTGCAGGGTCTCGCCGACAACCTTGCCCTGGGCGGCAAAGCTGGCGCCCAGGTGGGGACAGTGCGCCTCGTAGGCTGCCAACGCGCCGCTGGCCGTGCGGATCACGACGAGGTCCTCGCCCTGGAGCCGGCAGGGGTGGATCGCGCCGACGGGGACGTCCGTGGCCAGGGCGACGGCGAACCAACCGTCCACACGGTCCGGAAGGGGCGAAGAATGCACGAGAACTCCATGTCTCGTCCGAAGTATATACCCTTCACTTTCTGGCGTCACGAAAAAAGTGAATACCATTCACTTCCCCGTGGCGCTCACCGAAGCCGCCTGACCTCGGTCGGCGCATCGAGGCTCACGTTCGCCTGCCAGATCGGCACGTCGGGGTGCATCGCCTCCACCTGTGCGAGCGTGGGGACGCGCGGGGGCGAGCCTCCCGACTGCGTTGTCGCCAGGCCGGACGGGTAACGGAGGAACAGGATGGGTCCGGGGACGATGGGGTCGTTCTCGCCGAGCCCAGCGCCCGGTCGCAGCCAGGGCAGGCACTCGCCGCGCTCCCATTTCAGCAGGTTCCAATGGCGCACCGGCAGGCCTGTGGGGTTGACGAGCACGACCCCGTCGGTCACGCCCGCAGCGTCGAGCTCCGCGCCGAGGTGGCTCGAGACGCCCCAGTAGTCATCCGCGAGCTCCCGCCAGACCTCCGGCGCCGTCCAGCCAACGCCCAGCGCCAGCACCACAGCACCAACCCGCGGCCACCTACCCAGCGCCACGCCCAGCGAGGGCAGCGCCAAAAGATACATCGGATGCCAGAAACGCGCCCCGTAGCAGATCCCGTGGTACCAGTAGCAGCTCGACGCGGCCATGGGGCCAACGGCTGCCGCGACGATCGGCCACTCAGCCGCCTTGCGCCGCACCAGCGCGCCGAACCCGAGCAGGCCGACCACGCCACCGAGCGGGAACCCGAGCAGCAGCACATCGAAGAAGTGCGCGTTCGCACCAAAGAACTCCAGCCCCATCGCGGGCGTGTAGCCCTCCGCCTTGTAGCTGGCCTGGCAGCCCCGGTCGGCGCCGAAACCGAGGCGGTTGCAGTCAGGACGCCAATGCATCCCCCAGTCCGAGCCCGCGTCAAAGTACCGGTTCACGGCGAAGGTGAAGGGGGAGCCGGTATACGCGCGGTTCAACGCCAGGAGCAGCGCCATCCCCAGCGCCGGTCCAACCAGCAGCCGAGCGTGCTCCGAGCCTCGCGCGCGCGTCGCCGCCCACACGATCAGCGGGGCGCCGGCGACGAAGCCATCGAGCGGTCGGGCGAGGATGGTGACCCCGATCGCCACGCCCGCCACCCCAAACCAGCCCGCGCGCACCGCCGCCACGCACGCCAGCAGGTCGAAGAGGACCAGCGTGTGGCTCATCATCGACGAGCCCAGCGCCAGGATCCCCGGCGAGAAAGCAGCGACCGCACAGGCAAACCAGGCCTCGGTGCGCCGCAGGACGGGCGAGAACGCCGCCCAACAGAGCCACGGCAGCCCGGCCGCCAGCAGCGGGTTCACGAGCCACGGCAACCCCAGGCGCGCACCCAGCGCGAGCACCATCGGCCACCCTGGCGGAAAAACACCGAACCAACGCGGCGTAAGCTGCTGGTACTCCGAGGCGACGAGGACGCCGTCCGCCGACGGAGGAGCCCAGAGCGCCCCGTGCGCGAAGATCCGCGCCTGCAGCAGGTACGAAAGCTCGTCCTGAACGTGCGGCACGCCACCAAGCGCCGTCCACGCCGTGCCGGCGCAGTACAGGAGCGTGGCGAGAGACAGCGCCGCCAGAAAAGCGACCGGTGCCCGCCCTGAAGTGGCCGAGCCGTCGCTCAATCCTCGGTCGAGCCTTCGCGCGGGGAGCTGAAGAGCGTCGCCTCTACAAAACCGCGGTTCATCATGGCGATGTTCGTGACCGAGATGCCCTTCGGGCACACCGCCTCGCAGTCCGAGTGGTTCGTGCAGTGGCCGAAGCCCTCCACGTCCATCGCGACGACCATCCTTTCGCCGCGAACCAGCCTCTCCGGCTGGCCCTGCGGGAGCAGGTTCATATGCGCAAGCTTCGCCGCCGTGAACAGGCTGGCCGAGGCGTTCGGGCACATCGCGACGCAGGCCCCGCACCCGATGCACGCGGCGGCGTCAAAAGACTTGTCGGCGCTGTCTTTTCGGACGGGGACGCTGTTGGCTTCGGGCGCGGAGCCGGTGTTCGTGGAGATGTACCCGCCGGCCTGGATGATCCGGTCAAACGCCGAACGGTCGACGACGAGGTCGCGGACGACGGGGAACGCCTTCGCGCGCCACGGCTCCAGCGTCAGCTCGTCGCCATCCTTGAATGTCCGCATGTGAAGCTGACAAACGGTGGTCCTTGGCTGCGGGCCGTGCGCCTGGCCGTTGATCATGAAGCCGCAGCTCCCGCAAATGCCCTCGCGGCAGTCGTGCTCAAACGCGATCGGCGCTTTCCCGGCCGACTCCAGCCGCTCGTTCAGGACATCGAGCATCTCAAGAAAGCTCATGTGCTCGGAGACATCGGGGCATTCGTGCGTTTCAAAGTCGCCCTTCGCGTCCCGTCCGCTCTGGCGCCAGACATGCAGTTTGATGCGCATCTACTTGTAGCTCCGCGTGGCGAAGTGGACGTAGTTGAAGACCAGCGGCTCCTTGTGCAGGTTCGGCGTGTTTTGCGAACCTCCGGCGTTCGGCGCCCCGTTTGACCCGGTGTACTCCCAGGCGCTGGCGTGGCTGTACTCGGCGTCGTTGCGTTTCGCCTCACCCTCGTCCTGGTACTCGGTGCGGAAGTGGCCGCCACAGCTCTCGGCCCGCGTGCGCGCGTCCAGGCACATCGTCTCGGCGAACTCCAGGAAATCCGCCACGCGCCCCGCTTTCTCCAGCGACTGGTTCAACTCCGCGCCGGACCCGGCGACCGTGACGTTCTTCCAGAACTCCTCGCGAAGCTCGGGGATCCGCTTCAGCGTCGCCGTCAGCCCCTCGTGCGTACGCGCCATCCCGCACGTGTCCCACATCATCAAGCCAAGCTCGCGGTGAAAGCTGTCCACCGTGCGCTTTCCCTTGATGGAAAGCAGCTTGTCGGTCTTCGCCGCGACCTCCCGCTCGGCGTCCTTGAACGCCGCGTGGGTCGTGTCGAGGTTCCCGGGCTTGATCCCGGCAAGGTAGTCCGCGAGCGTGAACGGGAGGACGAAGTAGCCGTCCGCCAGGCCCTGCATGAGCGCGGAGGCGCCGAGCCGGTTGGCGCCGTGGTCGGAAAAGTTGGCCTCGCCGATGACGAAAAGGCCGGGGATGGTGCTCTGGAGCTGGTAGTCGACCCAGAGGCCGCCCATCGTGTAGTGCGGCGCCGGGTACATGCGCATCGGGACTTCGTACGGATCCTCGCCGGTGATCCGCTGGTACATCTCAAAAAGGTTGCCGTACTTCTCGCTCACCGCCGGCTTGCCGAGCCGCTTCACGGCGTCCGCGAAGTCGAGGTACACGCCGCGACGAACGCCCTCAACGGAGGGGCCGACGCCACGGCCATCGTCGCAGGCCTCCTTCGCCGCGCGCGAGGCGATGTCACGGGGCGAGAGGTTGCCGAAGCTCGGGTACTTGCGCTCGAGGTAGTAGTCGCGGTCGGCCTCGGCGATCTCGCCCGGATGTCTGCCGCAATTGTCGGGGTTCTTCGGCACCCACACGCGCCCGTCGTTGCGCAGCGACTCGCTCATCAACGTGAGCTTGGACTGGTAGCTGCCGGCGACGGGGATGCAGGTCGGGTGGATCTGCGTGAAGCAGGGGTTCGCGAACCACGCGCCGCGCTTGTGTGCGCGCCAGGTCGACGTGACGTTGCAGCCCTTCGCGTTCGTCGACAGGTAGAACACGTTCGCATACCCGCCCGTCCCCAGCGCTACCGCATCCGCCACGTAGGACGAGACTTTTCCCGTCTCCAGGTCCCGCACTGTGATGCCGCGCGCCCGCCCGTCGACGACGACAAGGTCCAGCATCTCCGTGCGCGGATGCATCTTGACCGTCCCGCGCGCGATCTGCCGTTCCAACGCCGAGTAGGCGCCGAGGAGCAACTGCTGGCCGGTCTGCCCGCGCGCGTAGAACGTGCGCGACACCTGCGCGCCGCCAAAGCTGCGATTCGCCAGCAACCCGCCATATTCGCGCGCGAACGGCACGCCCTGCGCGACCGCCTGGTCGATGATGTTGACGGACACCTCCGCCAGCCGGTAGACGTTCGCCTCGCGCGAGCGGAAGTCGCCGCCTTTGACCGTGTCATAGAACAGGCGGTAGACGCTGTCGCCGTCGTTCTGGTAGTTCTTCGCGGCGTTCACGCCGCCCTGCGCCGCGATCGAGTGCGCGCGCCGGGGCGTGTCCTGGAAACAGAAACAATGGACGTTGTAGCCAAGCTCCCCGAGCGTGGCCGCCGCGGAGGCCCCCGCGAGCCCCGAGCCGACGATGATGACGGTGTACTTGCGACGGTTCGCCGGGTTCACCAGCTTCATCGAGAACTTGCGCTCGGTCCAGGCCGTCTGGATGGGGCCCTCGGGCAGCTTGTAGGCCGGGCCGTCCCAGGCCGCCGGAGTCTCTGTGGTCTCGTGGTTCTGCGACATCGGAACTCCCTATTTCACGAGCTGCAGGACGCAGGCGAGGGTGATGGCGATGTTCCCGCCGACGACCGTGAACGTCAACGCCGCGGCGATGACCCGCGCGAGCCGAAGCTGGCGTTGGCCCGAGAGTCCGAGCGTCTTGCACATCGAGTACGCGCCGTGGAAGAGGTGAACGCCGAGCGCGAGGTTGGCGACGATGTAGAAGCTCGCCCAGAGGGGGTTCGAGAGCAGCGCCGTCAGGTTCTCAAAGGCCTTGGGAACGCCATTTGTCTGCAGGTAGTTCGGGTGCAGCGCGATGTGCCCGGGCTCGGCACCCGTCGTCAGGTTCAGCAGGTGCACGACAAAGTAGATGAGCACGATCGGGCCCGTGAATTTCATCGTCCGCGAGTAGAACGTGCTCGCCTGCGCCGTCCACTTCCGGTAGCCTTCGGGCCGCGCCGCCGCCGTCTGCCGGACGAGCTTCATCGTCCCCCACACGTGCAGGACCATCGACGTCCCGACCACCGCCCGACCGCCCCAGAGGATCTCGGGCTTGTGCAGAAACGCGCCGTACGAGTCCATCTCCTCGGGGCCGGAGAACACCTGCAGGTTCCCGATCATGTGGAACAGCGTGAAGCCGAGCAGCAGGAGCCCGGTCACGGCAACCACGACCTTGGTTCCGACGGTCGAACGCCAGAACGACAGGAGGAAGTTCATCAACAGCTCTGGGGTGCGGGGGAGGTGCCTCTTAGCCCGTTGCCGGGTCTGCGGCACGCCGAAGCAGGCGGGAAGACGGCGGGCGGGGAAACGGCGGGCGCGCGCTCGACCGGCCCGCATACGCGGTTGCCGCCGCCGGGCTACCATCCGGCCTGAACGCCGCGGACCCGATACGCCAGACCGATGCTCGGCGCCGTGCTCCTCGTGACCCCGCTCGCGCTCGCGCACGTTCCGCACGACTCCACCCTCGCCGTCGCCGCGCCGCTCACCCTCGATCCGGGCGTGCCCTGGCTCCTCCTCGCCGGCAGCGAGGACTACGAGATCCTTGAGCGCTCGGATGACGGCGGTCGGCACTGGAACATGATCGGCGGAGCGCCGCTTGAGGACGCGATCGTTGGCGTCGCGGTGCTCGACGACGGGACCTGGGTGGCCGCGAGCTCGCGGCGTGTGTGGTGGTCGACGGACGAGGGGGCGACGTGGGAAAAGCGTGCTGCGCCGAGCGGTATCACGTTTGTAGCAGGCGGCGCCGTGCTGACCGTCGCTGGGGCGGACGGCGCGTGGAGCGGGCCTCCAGGCGGTGTCATGACGCGCGGGGCGCCGGGGTCTGCCGTGCTCTTTGGTTCTTCCGAGGACGGAGATGCGCTCGTGGACGACGCCGGGCAGCTCTGGCTCGGCGAAGGCGACGGGCGATGGCTGCACCACGGGAGCGTGCCCGGCGGGACGAGCGCGGTGACCCGCATCGGCCCTGTCGCGTACGCCGGCGCTGAGGACGGGAGCCTGCGCGTGCAGGGGGCCGGCACATGGGGCGTTTGCGGCGCTCTTCCACCCGAGGCGCTTGGCGCACACCCCGCCGTGGTCGGCCTCGCATCGTCGCCGGTCACCGCCGATGATCCTGCTGGCCTGCTGATCGTCGTGACCGGCGACGGCGGTCCGTACCGCTCGCGGGACGGGTGCGCCACCTGGGAAGATCTGCACGGCCCGCTCGACACCGTGTACAGCGGCGAGGGCTCGGCCAGCTCAGTTGCTGAGGCCGCCCGCGCGCTGATCGTGAGCGGTCCCGCCTGGCTGCACGCCGGCTGGGCGGGCCTTGCGATCGGCGACGACGCGGATTCGGTCCAGCCAACGCTGATCCCCTGCGACTACACGCGTGGCGTGGCGTTCTCCCCGGACTTCACCAACGACCACACCGTGCTGCTCGGCGGGTACGCTGCAGGCGTTCTGCGGTCGACGGACGGGGGCGCGACGTGGTTTGGCGCCGGAAACGGGCTCGACGCCGCGAACGTCCAACAGGTGGCCTTTCCCGCCGGCGAGCGCAACGCGCGGGACCCCGTTGCCATCGTCGGGCACCACGGGTGGGCGAGCCGGGACGGCGGGACCACGTGGACGAAGCTGGACACCCCGCAGAAAACGCTGTCCCAGCTCTTCGGCGCGGACGTGACGCAGCCGCGAACCTGGGCTTTCGGACCCGTCGGCGGCACGTACGAGGCGGCCGTGAGCACGGACGGCGCGCGGAGCTTCAGCCTCGACGCCCCGATGAACACGGCGCTGAACGGCGCGACGCCCGCCGGGATCGTCCACGTCCAGACTCCCGAAGGCGGCGCGCAGGTGCTCCTCGGCGCCCCGACTGTCGTCGAGTACTCCTTCGACGACGGCCTCACCTGGTCACAACGCTACGCCGACCCGACCGCCGACCAGGTGAGCGGCCCCGCCGGCTGGCCCCAGACCGCGCCCACCCGCGTGCTGTTCTCGGACACTGCGGGCGTCCACTACTCCGACGACGGCAATTCCTTCTCGACCAACGACGATTTTGGCGGCCAGCAGATCCGCGCCCTGGAGGTGGCCGGCGACGAGGTCTACGTGGCCAGCCGCGGCGGCGAATTGTGGCGCAGTGACGACGGCGGCACCACCTTCACCGACCTGCACCTCCGCACCGACGCGCCCGTCCACATCCTCCGCGCTGCCCCCGGTTTTGACACCTCCAACCTCCTCATCATCGGCACCCACGACGGCACCTGGACGCTTGGCGACGCGACCGGCGAGGCCCCCACCCTCGACCGCTGGTCCCCCTACGAGCGCGTCGACGACGCCTCCCCCTACTTCGGCTGCGTCGCCTGCGACGACATCGTCGACGACAACGCCGCCGGCATGGGCCAGCTCCGGCCGCTCGGCCACGACGGGGTGGCGACCACCACCCTCCGCGGCGACCACATCGACATCATCGGCACCGACGACGCGGGAGGCTCCGCGGAGCTGTGGGTCGACGGCAACCACGTCCTCGACATCAACGACGCCGTCGGCGTGCGGACGAACCCGCAGGTCCTCACGACCGTGGATGGCCTGAAGGACGGCTGGCACGACATCGAGGTTCGCGGCGTTCAGAGCGGCGTTGCCATCGACGCGTTCGCCAGCTCGTCCGGTGGCGTCCGCTCCGGGGATCGCGGGTGCGCGACCGCCAACGCAACGGGGTGGATGGCGACAATCGCGGGGTTCTGGCTGGTGTTGCGACGGGCGAGGCTCAGAGCCCCCAGGCCGTGATCCGCACGCCGCCGTTCGGGAACGTCGCCAACGGCCGGACCTTCGGGGAGACCCGCCGCGCGAGATCGGCCTCCGGTGCTAAAAACACCACCTTCCACCCTGCGAAGCGCTCGGCGATCACAACCGCGAAGCGATTGAAGATGTCGGTTGCCGGAATGACGCGGCTGTCCTTCCCGCCGCCGTCGTTCAGGCGATGGCCCCAGGGCGGATTCGTCACGATGAAGCCCGTTTGTGTCGGCGGAGCGATGTCGACGACGTCGCGCACCTCGAACGGCACCCCGACGCCCGCGCGCCCCGCGTTCGCGATCGCGGCCTGGATCACCTTCGCGTCCCGGTCCGAGCCGTAGATGCCGCCCCGGCCGCCGCTGGATCGCTGCGGAGGCCCGCCCGCCCGCTGACCCGAACGCGGCCCCCCCTGCTGGCCCCGGCGCGCCACCGACGCCGATCGCAGCAACGGCCATTCCGAGCACGCAAACGTCGTCTTGACGAACGCGGGCCGGCCAGCGGCCATCAGCGCAGCCTCGATCGGGATCGTCCCCGAGCCACAGAACGGGTCGAGGAGCGTGGCGTCCGGCGTCCACCCCGAGATCCGGAGGAGCGACGCCGCGATGTTCTCGCGCAGGGGTGCCTTGGAGACGTCCGTGCGCCAGCCGCGCCGGTGCAGCAGATCGCCGCCTGCATCCAGCGAGATCGTCGCGCGGTCGTTCCCGGAGCGGTCCGAGCAGACGATCGAGACACGCTGGGTGAGGCGCGGGCGGGCGTAGCGCTCGGGCACGCGCGGGCCCTTGAGCGCCTCGTGGATCGTCCACGAAACCCGCTTTTCCACCGACTCCCGAAAGCGCAGGCCGCCCCCCTTCAACCCGTCGGCGACATGCACGTCCACGTCGATCGTGGCCTCGGGTGCTATCCAGTCCTTCCAGCGCTGGGCCCGAACCAGCGCGGCGAGGCCGTCGCCTCCCTCGCATCTGGCGTCCACGATCTGCAGCAGCAGCCGATCGGGCGTGCGCAGGCGAGGCAAGGCCGCCGCCACCTTCGCCACGTCGCCTTCAAACCGGACCCACCCTGGCTCCACGGATGGATCCCAGCCATGCTCGCGAAGCTCGGCAGCGACGAGGTTTTCGAGCCCGGGATGGGCGATGGCGATCCAGGTTGGCACGGGGCGCCGGTGTATCGCGGGGGAGGCCCGGGATATCCCGAATGCGTGCTCCTCCTCGTCGCCGGCTGCAAGCCAGCCACGGCCCCCCTCCCTCTCCCCGACGCCGTCGCCGTCGTCTCGGACAGCGGGAACGACCGCGTCGTCTACATCCACCTCGCGGATGGCGCCCTCGTCTACACCCTGGACCTGCGCGCCCTGACCCCCAATGATTGCGGGTCCGATTACGGCGGCACGGCCCCGGCCGGATCCACGTGCATCCCCTTCCAGAGTGACCCCGAGACCATCACCGATGTCGATGGCAGCGTCCACGACGAGCTCACCTTCACCTACGACCGCGAGGCCGGGGACCCGTACTTTGAGCGTTCCGCCTTTGAGCGCGTGCGGCTCGCACCCCCGGGCGGCAGTGACCTGGCGACCGTGCTCTGGCGGCTCGACGCCCTCGATTTCCAGACCAACTTCGCCGGCGACGACGATGCCTGCATCAACGTGAACCCCTGCGAGGATCGCCCAGACGACAGCTCCGCCACGCTCGACCTCGCCCTGCGCTGCCACATGGCGCACTCCCACGACTTCGACGTCGTCCACGAGGACCAGACCAGCGTCGACCTGCTCATCGCCGACACGAACAACGAGCGCGCTCTCGCTGTCCACCTCGACAAGTCCACCACCTGCGGCGTTGTCACGAGCGTGCTCGACGACGTGCACGTGCCCGGCTGGTCCATCGGCCGAACGCCCAACGACATCGATGCCGTCGCGCTGGATGACGGGTCGACCGCGGCGCTTGTGACCTTCCGGTCCTCCAACGGCGACGTCGGCAGCGGCGGGATCGCACAGGGAGGCGACGGGAACGGGATGGTGATGCTGTTCACGCCCGACACGGGGGGGTGGGCCCATGCGTGGACGTGGCCGCCGACGGGTTTTCTCAACTCGCCGCACGACAGCAGCATCGTCAACAGCGCGTCAGGCGCCCGCTTCCTCGTCGGCGCCCACAGCGACGGCAACGGCCAAAACCTCCAGGCGGACTGGACGTTTGCAGACGACTCACGCGGGAGCGTCAGCGTGGCGAAGTTTGGCGCGGACCTCACCGAACCGCCCGACTACCGGTTCGACGCCGTCGTCGCCACGTCCAGGGACGAGCCCGGGCTGGGCTTCGTGCGCGCGGCCGTCCCGTTCGTCGCAGGCACCCCCGGGGCCGCCGATCCGGCGGGGATCGACTGGGCCATTGCAGACTCGGGCTGCATGTCTCCCGCGGCGTCATGCGAGCATGTTCCAGGTATTCGGACCATCCAATTCGATCTCGATGACCCCACCGATGGCGACGCGCCGGGCGACTTTGCCCCCCATCGGGCGGACCAGACCGATCTGGACGCCCCCGCCTCGCCGCCTGTGCCCTGCGGTTTTGCCGTGCCGTACACCGTGACGCTGCTCTGGTCGACGGGCGACGCGGTCGCCGGGACGACGCCGGGGACGTGCGGAACATGAGACGATCGGCAAGAATGCGGCCGGGAGCGGCCATAAGCGCTTGGGTTTGCGCATCGAGCCTGTTCCTTGCGGCCTGCACGAGCGCCGGTGCCGGTGACCAGAACGCCATCGTGGTGATCTTCTCGGTCGACACCATCGGCCAGGCGATGGCCAACCGGACCGACATGTGTGGCGAAATGACGGCGCTCACCGCCAACTATGGGCTCGACGTGGCCTGCCTCGACGGCGCCATCGCGCCAAGCAGTTGGACCGGCGAGTCGCACGCACGTTTTCTTTGGCCGCAGGACATCGAGGGCGCGCGGCGGGCCCTGCAGTACCCGAAGTGCGGTGACGAATCGGTGCTCGGCACGATCAAGGATGGGACCCGCGGCAAATACTTCTATGGCGCGGATAATTCCGTTCTCTCGGGGTCCGGGAAGGACATCTGTGGGATCACCCGCACGCAATTCACCCAGGACACCGACCAGGAGTTCGAGACCTCACTGACAACCGACAAGCTGGTGGACGTGCCCGAGGAGGACCGACCCGCGCACCACGCCATCGACGCGTTCGTCGACGCGATCGGGCCATCCAGCGGCGCTTCGGTCCTGTTCCTCAACGCGGTGGAGCCCGGGGGCCACGAGCCACGCTGTTGGTTTGACCCCTACAGCCAGGCCTGCTCGGCGCTCTGGGATGTCGCCACAAATGCGGGGCTGGCCGACCCCGACGCGGATAGGCGCTCCACCTGGACAGACCCGGACTTCTACGCCCGGTTCACACGACTGTTCGGCGTCAAACGCGAAGATCGCGAGGCAGAGTGGCGTCCGCTCTTCTGGGATGCGATCGATGAGGCGGTGGTGTACTTTCGGGCCCAGATGTTCGAAGATCGGCTGCGACGCGTGCTGGACGCGATCCGGGACGCGGGGCGCCTTGGGGACTTGCGCCTGGTGGTGCTCGGTGATCACGGTGAAAACCCCTGTGTCCTGCGAGGCCTGGGGGACCAAACCCTGAACTGCGGGCACAACGGACTCCCGACCGAATACACGGCGTTCGTACCTGTTTTTGTGACGCCCGCGAGCCTTGCCGGGGACTGGACCGACAAGGGGCTGATCGGGGACTCTGCCACGCCATGGTCGACTGTGAACCTGGCGTTTGGGATGGTCGACAGCGTCGGGCTGACGGTGCCCGGCGACTGGGGGCAGATGGAACCGGTAGGCACGGCCACGAGCTGGACCTGCAAGGGACCCGATGGCACGTCGCCGCTCTCAGGCATCCACGTGGAGGGCGAGGCCGCGATGCGCTGTCATCAAGGCGCCTGCGAGGCCTCCGGTTTCACGCTTCCGACAGATGAGACCTACGAACCAGCGGTGCTCTCGACCGTGCCGGACGGCCTTCAGGCGTTTGCCGGGCCGCCGGACTGGTTCTCGGACGCCTGCGCAGGGGGCTCGTGATCCTGGCCCTGCTCGCCCTCTTTTCGCGAGCGGGGGCGACGCCGCCCAACATCGTCTTCATTCTCACGGACGACCTCGACCTGCAGAGCATCGACCAGATCCCCGAGCTTCGGCCGTTGCTCCAGGACGCCGGGGTGACGTACACGCACGACTACGTCAGCCTCTCGCTGTGCTGTCCGTCGCGGGCGACCATCCTCCGCGGCCAATACGCCCACAACACCGGGATCTACTGGAACACCGGCCGAAACGGGGGCTATCCGCGCTTCGTGAGCACGGGCGACGAAGCGTCCACCCTCGGAACGTGGATGAGGGGCGCTGGGTACGACACCGCGCTCTTCGGGAAGTATCTCAACGGGTATCCCGAGAAAGGCCAGGAGCGGAAGGTGCCGGCCGGCTGGGCCGACTGGATCGTGCCCGTGGCCGGGAATCCCTACGGTGAGTTCGGGTACACCCTGAACACCCTGGGCCGCTTTCGGCGGTATGGCCGCGCGGCGCGTGCGTACCTGACCGATGTCCTGTCCCAGCGCGCCGTCGAGTACATCCACGCCGAGACATCGAGAAAATCACCGTTCTTCCTATACCTCGCCACCTACGCCCCCCATTCGCCCGAGACTCCGGCGCCCCGCTACGCGAGCCTCTACCCCAACGCCCAGGCCCCCCGATCCCCCGCGTTCAATGAGGAGGATGTCTCAGACAAGCCGAGCTGGCTGCGCAACGCTCCCCCGCTGGACCCAAAGCGCATCGCCGACGCGGACGCGCGCTACCGCCGCCGCTTGCAGGCCATGCGCGCGGTCGTCGATCTCGTGGCCGCCGTCGTGCAGGAGCTGACGGCCGACGGCGCATTGAGTAGCACCTATCTGGTCTTTACCTCGGACAACGGGTACCACTTCGGGGAGCACCGGATGCACGTCGGGAAGAACACCGAGTACGAGACGGATCTGCGGGTTCCGCTGATCGTGCGCGGCCCCGGCCTTCGCGCCGGCACCGTGAACGACGACCTGGTCGTGAACACCGACTTTGCGCCGACGTTCACGGCCCTCGCGGGCACGCAGCCCCCTGTGTGCTCGGACGGCCGCGACTTTCTCCACCCCGCCGGACCCGCTCGGCAGGCGTTCCTGATCGAGCATCGCGGGCCGGCGCCAGAGCCCGGACCCGCCGAGGACGCGCCGCCGTCCGTGCTCGAGCCCGCGGATCCGGGGAACGGCCCGAACGAGGAGGGCGGCACCGCGCGCGTGCCCGTGTACGTTGGCGTTCATACGCGGGACCACGTCTACGTGGAGTTCCAGAACGGCGAGCGTGAGCTCTACGACCTCCAAAAGGACCCGGACGAGCTTGACAACCTGGCGTCCACCGCGGCGGCAGGCCTCGTCGGATGCCTCCACGACTGGCTCGAAAGCCTGCGCCACTGCAGCGGGGCGTCGTGCCGCGCCGCCGAGGACACGGCCCCGGGCTCGTGCAACGGCGTGGAGTGAGCGCCGGTCACTCCGTCGGGCACCCGCCCGAAGCCCACGCCGCGAAGTCCCCAGCGAACGCAGCGGGGCCTGTAGGAACCACCGCTCCCGAGGCGAGGAGCGGGTCAACCACGTCGGAGAACGCGGAGTCCCAGGCGCCCAGTCCGGTTGGAAGGGCGTTCGCGTCACCAAAGTCTGGCAGGTCCAGGTCGCCGAGGTCGTCGGGGCGGACGACGAGGAACGTGCCGTTGACCCATCCCGGCCGCGCGTGCGCCGCCTCCTGACCGAGGACACTGCCCACAAAGCCAGGAAGTCGCACGGGATCAACCTCCCGTACCGGGACGACGGGCAAGTACGGGAGCGGTCCTTCAGGATCGTCCACCGTGAACGCGACGGGATCGGCGTTCCCCGTGCCGTCTGGCGGGGTCCACGGGCTCTCGTAGGCGGCATCCAGCGCCCACCCCCCAGCGCGGTCCGTAAAATCCGTCAGCGCGCTGGCGCCCGCAGCCTGCACCTTGGACCATGCCTCCGGACCGGCATCAAACCCGCCCCCGAGCACCACCATCGTCCCTCCGGCGGCCGCGACGACCGCGTGCATGGCGGCGAAGGAAGCGGCGAGCTCGTCCGCGTCCGTCTGCGGACCCGGGCGCGCGCCCCACTCCACCGCAGGCACGAGTTCGGGACGCTGCAGCGCCAGAGTGGCCACGAACCCCTCGTCGGCGAGCACGGTCAAGCCAAAGCCGTGCGTGGCCAGACCGCCGCTCAGCCCATCCAAAACCGCGATCTCATTCGCCACGCGGTCGGGCAGTCGGTCAATCGCAAGGCCGGGATCCACCTGGAGCAGGACGCCCAGTCGAAGCACGGCGGCCGGAACGGCATCCGTGGTCGTCCACGCGCTCGTCGTGACGGCGAAGTCCTGGATCGTCACCCCGCCGCCGCCGCCGTCGAAGGTCAACACCGCCCGCGCCCCGGCGTCCGGGAGCGCAAATTCCCACGCCAGGTCAACGTTGCCGCTGGCCGCGGCGGTGCTGGCGACGGGGGTCAACACGCCATCATCGCCCTCCTCCAGGACAGCGACGACAACGCCCAGGTGCGAGGTGATCCGGGCGTTCAACGTGTGGGACTGCCCCGGCGTGAGCACGAGGCGCGTCTCAACAGCGCCAGCGCCGGTCCACGTGACGCAGGGCTGCGACGCGCATCCCGACTCATCGCCCAGCGTCGCGTCGCCCTGAACGTCCCATCGCGCCGAGGCCCCGTCACTCCGGGCCACATCGGCCACCACGGGCTGCCACCCGAGGCTTCGCGGCAGCCCGCACTCCATCGGCGCGGCCCGACCGCACGCGATGAGCAGGCTGGGAAGGGCCACCGCACCGGCCTGAGCCAGCCGCGGGGGAGCCGGGCGAGGGCGTGCAACGCGTGGTTTACCAACCAGAACCGGCACGGGGGACTCAGCGTTGTTTCGCAACAGCCCCCCCCTGCGCTTCGCGCCGTAGCGCCGCTTCGAGGTCCGGGTGCGCGAAGCGAAACCCCCCTGCCAGCGCTTTCGCCGGGACAGCACGCTGTCCCCCAACGAGCAACTCCCGCCCCATGTCGCCCAGCGCCAGCCCGATGAACCAGCCCGGCACCCGGAAAAGCACCGGCCGACCGCACACCCGCCCCAGCGTTTCCATCAGCACGCGGTTGGTGACGGGGTCAGGGGCGGTCGCGTTGACGGGCCCAGCGAGCTCGGCGTCCAGCGACCAGATGATCAGGGCGACGAGATCATCGAGCGCGATCCAGGGAAAGAACTGGTCCCCCGTTCCAACCACGGCCCCGAGCCCAAACCGCACCGGGCCGAGGAGGTTGGGGAGGGCACCGCCGTTTGCGGAGAGGACAACGCCGATGCGGAGGTTCACCGTACGGATTCCCGCCTCGGACGCAGGCATTGTCGCGCCCTCCCACTCCCCGCAGACCTCGGGGAGAAAGCCCGTCGCCCCGCCGCGGCTCACTTCGGTCAGCAGCTCGTCACCGCGGTCGCCGTACCAGCCGACCGCCGAGGCGGAGACGAACACGCGAGGTGGAATCGGCATCTCCGCGAGCCCGCGCGCGAGGATGTCGGTCGAGTTGGCCCGGCTGTAGCTGATCTCAGCCCGCGTCGCCTGCGTCCATCTCCGCGAGACGCTCTCGCCGGAGAGGTGGACGACGGCCTCGACCACCCCGATCCCAGCGAGATCGACCCGGCTCGCCGCCGGATTCCACGTCACCTCGCCCGGTCCGGCGGGTCGACGGACCAGGCGGACCACCTCCCAGCCAGCCTCGGCGAGCGCCGCGCAAAGCGCCTTTCCGACGAGGCCGCTGGCGCCCGAGAGGAGGATCCGGCGCGGCGAACGGCCCGAATCTGCGGAAACGGCGCTCAAAGCGAGCCCAGCCGAAGCTCATCGCGCAGCGCGACCTGGGCCCGGGGGTCGAGCAGACCCAGCGCCCGCTGGACCACGCTCCGAGCGGAGACGTCCTGCATGTCGCGCAGCGCGATCGCAGCGTCGTTCAGCACCCGCGCGGCCGCTCCCGGCAGCAGCCGGGCGCCGTCCCCCACGCGAGCGATCGCCTCGGCCGCCGCGCGCCGACGAACACCGGTATCGGGATGGCATCGGGCCAGGAGCCCGGCGCGAAGCGCGTCCGCGCCGACCCCCGGCACCGGCAACCACTCGGCCGACTCCAGCCGGGGGAGGAGCTCCGGCGGGACGGTCTGGCCAAGCGCCCGCGCGAACGGCGCCATCACGAACAGGTCCCTGCAGTCCAGCGCCAGGAGCCCCACCAGCGCCTCCCCGGCGGCGACCGGCGTCTCCTGGCCGCGAAGCCTGCCCGCGTCCACGCGGACCCCAAGCGCGATCTCCGCGACGAACGGAAGGCCGGACAGCTCCCCCGTGCTGTCCAGCTCATCGCCAAGCCGCGTGGCCAGCGCAAAGTTTGCTTCTTCAAACGCCATCTCAGCGCGCTGCATCAGCACCCGGAGTGAGGGCCCGCGGTCCGAGCAGTCCTCCGCGCGCGTCTGGGCGCGGTCCAGCAGGTCGAGCGCGCGCACGGGCTTTCGCTCGATGCGGGCCAGCCAGGCGAGCACACACAGCGCGTCGACCTCCCCGACCGGCTCGCGACCCTCGAGCGAGCGCTCAAGCAACGCCCGCGCGAGCGTTCCCGCGCGGTCGACCTCGCCGGCATCGAGCAGCAACCGAAGCTGCGTCGCCGCGGCCTCCGGCCACACAGGTTGCCCCTCCGGCAGGCCCAACAGCCCCTCCGTGAGCAGCACGCGCGCCTCCTCGCGCTGCCCGAGCATGATCCGGGCAAGGCCGCGGCTCGCCACTGCTCGCGCCGACTCCTCCGCGTTCCCCTCGCTCCGGGCGGCCAGCAGGGCGCGAGCGTAGGCGTCGTCGGCCCGTAACGGCTGACCGAGCGTGCGCAGCGCGTCGCCGTAGACCAGGTGCAGGGTTCGGCGCAGCTTCGCCCCTTCAAGCAGGGTAAGGTGAGGTTCGGCCCGCGGAGCCAGCGCCAAGGCGCGCTCGCAGAGGCCTCGGGCGGCCATTTCCCCGCTGCGCGACCGAGCCCGTGCGGCCGCGCTGACCAGCAGGGGGTAGGCGCCGACGGCATCTCCGGCCCGGAGCAGGTGCATGGCGACGGTCTCGGAGATTGTCCCCGGCCGACGCCGGTACCAGGCCTGAAGCCCTTCGGCTACCCGCCGATGCAACGCGGCCCGTCGCACCATCGGCATCGCCTCATAGATCGCCTGCTGGCGCCGCGGCGGGGTCAGCCCGTACAGCGTCATCGCGGTGCTCCCCTCCTTCTCGCGCGCGAGCAGGCCATCGGCGTCGATCGCCGCGATTGCTGCCTCCACCGCG
Source organism: uncultured Pseudomonadota bacterium (assembly GCA_903844155.1). Classification (GTDB taxonomy): domain Bacteria; phylum Myxococcota_A; class UBA796; order UBA796; family SXON01; genus CAIUMM01. The sequence goes on from CAIMSU010000212.1 coordinate 57,496, forward strand.
CTCTCGTCCAACCCGACGAGCTGGGCAAGCAGGCCCGGCGCAGCCGTGTTTCCCAGCACCGCCAACGTCGCCGCCACCTCCGACGCCGCGACCGGCAGGCCGGCCAGCCATCGCCTCGCGCCGTCCACCTCGTCGTCCGGGAGGGGCAACGGGTCTGTCTGGAACGTCTCGACGGGCACGCACGGCTGCAGCCGGCCGTCGGCCTGGCGCTCCAACCACCCTTGCCTGAGCATGGCATCGAGCGTCCGAACCAGCGTCCCGGGCTGACCGTCCAGATCTGCGAGAAAGCGACGCGCGAGGTGAGCCGCGACGGCACCGTGGATCCCGCGGTCGCGCAGCACCTCGCGGACCTGCTCCCGATCCAGCGGCGCGAGCGAAAGCTGGCCCGGAAGGGGCGGATCGGGCGTCAGGACCACCCGCACCAGCGCGTCGCGGGGGCCGAGCCCCTCGCCCTCGTCGCCGGTCTCCACACGCACTCGCAATCCGAGGTCCGCCGCCAGCCCGTCGACCGCCGTCGCAAATCGACGACGCCCGCTCCCGACCGGGGCATGGACGCGAATGGTGCCGCCAGCAGGCCCCATCACGCGCAGCTTGACGCGCAGCGCCGCCAACACGCGCTCCCGGCCCACGTAGATCGGGGGCGGAACGGTCGCCAGAGCGGCCACAGCGTCCGCCGCGGAGGCAAACCGGCGTTGCGGGTCCTTTTCGAGGAGGCGCATGCACACGCGCTCGACCGAACGCGGGATGCGGGGGTCGATGTCGCCGAGCGGGCGCGGGGTCTCCGTGAGCTGCTTGGCCAGAAACCCGGCGATCGAGTCGGACCCGATGGGCTTCTTGCCGGTGAGGAGCAGGTAGTAGACAGCGCCGAGCGCGTAGAGATCGGCCGCGGCGGTGACGGCATCGCCGCTGATCTGCTCCGGCGCCATGAACGCGACCGTACCGACCAGGCGCCCCGTCATAGTGAGGTTTGACCTGAAGTTCTCGTTGTCCTTCACGCCGCCGAAATCGCTCAGATGGACGTGGCCCTCGCGGTCGAGCAACACGTTCTGCGGCTTGATGTCGCGGTGGACGATACCGCGGGCGTGGATGTAGTCGAGCGCCTCGGCCAGCTCGACGAAGAGCTGCGTGGCCCGGGCGACGCGATCCGGCGGGGGGTGCGCCGCCCAACCCTCCACCACCACGGCGAGATCGGGGCCGTCGACGAGCTCCATCGCGTACCAGGGCAGGCCCCGTGTGGTGCCGGAGTCCAACGCCCGAACGATGCGCGGATGATCGAGCCGCGACAGCGTGACGAACTCACGGCGCATCCGCTCCTCCTCCTCGGGGGAGAGCTTGGCAGGGAGCAGGATCTTGACGGCCGCGAGCCGACCGTCGCCCTGATGACGGGCGGAAAAAATGGCCGCCAGTCCCCCCTGGCCGATACCGGCCTCGACGATCCAGTCGCCAAGACGATCACCGGGGTGTGGCAGTCCAGCGTGCACGAGGGCCGGAAGCTATCAAGCATCGCGGGGGAAGGGCGGGCCTGAGCCTGAACCGGCGGCTGCCGTGGCTAGTGCACGTGCACGGTGGACGCGTGTGCCAGCCACCCCACCACGCCGCCGATGAGAAACGCCGCGACCACGAACGCCGCGGCCAGCTTGGGCGTGACCACGGCGGGTGTGGCACCTGGCGATGCCTGCGGGGCGGGCGGCGAGGCCTGGCCGCGGTGAAAAGGGGCGGAGTTACCGCCTTCCACACCCATGCCTGGCCAGGTGGGCTCGGCGCCGGCGTGCGCTTCGGGATCGAACGTCTGACTCGCGCTCCCGTGGGCCGCCAGCGCCGGGCGGGCCGGGGGCAACGTGGGGATCATGCCGCTGTCGACCGTTGCCAGGATGACCGTGATGTTGTCGTGCCCGCCGCGCTCGTCGGCGACCTCGACCAGCCGGTGCCCCGCCGCGACGACGTCACGCCCGGAGACGATCTCGGCGAGCTCATGCTCCTCGATCAGATCGTAGAGACCGTCGCTGCACAGGAGCAGGACGTCGCCCGGCTCGATGTCGAGTGGCTCGGTCCAGGCCCCGGGCTTGAACGCCTCACGGATGCCCGGCCCGCCGCCGATCGCCTGCATGAGGATGTGCGCCTCGGGGTGGTTGCGGGCCTGATCGGCGGTCAGGATGCCCATCTCCACCATCCGCGCGACCCGGGTGTGGTCCTCCGATCGGACCCGATCGCGGCCGCGGAGGCGATAAAACCGGCTATCGCCGACCCAGGCGACCCAGACCTTGGAGCCGAGGACCCACGCCACCACCGCGGTGGTGCCCATCGTCGGCATGGCGCGGGCTTCGGCCACGCGGCGCACGGCGTTGTGCGCGTCCACCAGGGCCGCACAAAGCGCCTCGCGCGGTGCCGTGGCGTCCGCCACCGCCAGGCTGGACGCAATCGCGTCGACCGCGGTCGCGCTCGCGACCTCCCCGCCCTCGTGGCCGCCCATGCCGTCGCAAACGATGAGCAAGGTGCTCGCTGGGCCGAGAGGCACGATCCTCGCCGAGTCCTCGTTGAGTTCGCGCGCCCGGCCGACGTCCGTCGTGAGCTCGGTAAAAAGGGTCATCGGCCGACTCCGCGCGCAGCCGTGAGGCTGTAACCGGGTCACCGGAGGCGCGCCTGAGCGCGAGGTTCGCCGAGCACCGGCATCGGCGGGGCCGCGCTACACTCCCTGAATGCTGCTGTCGCTTGCTCTACGGCTCCTCTGCACCGGAACCTGGACGTCCACCGCCTTCGCCGGAGACCCGCAGCCGGTCGTGCAGTTGCCCCCATCCGAACCCTCGTCGGATTGGGCGCCGCTGCTCCGTGAAACCGGGCTCGCCATTGGCCGGCCGAACGGTTGGGGGGTCACGGTGACGGACAGCGGCGACGGGGCGACGTGGAAGGTGCACGTCGTCGCCGCCGATGGGAAGGCGCAGGACCTGGTCGTGCTGATCCCGGCGAACGGGCAGGATCGCGAAGACCTGGCGTGGTACCTTGCGAAGCTGGCCGGCGCCACGCCCCCTCCCGTTGACGTGATCCCGCCCCAGATGCCGGCGCCCGCGCCGACGCCCACTCCCGCGCCCGAGCCGGCCCCCGCCCCGACGCCAGCGCCCGCCCCGGCACCCAAGCCGGCCCCCGCCCCGACGCCAG
>CAIMSU010000213.1 GCA_903844155.1 uncultured Pseudomonadota bacterium
CGCGCCGCATGCCGTACCCGCGCCGGGTATAGTACCCGAACCGGGCCGGTACAGGCCGGCACGGGCGGGTATACGACTCGTCGAAGGCATCTAAGTTGCTGAAATTACAATACGCCGCGGAGAGTGAGAACTTCGGGATGAGCATCGCAACACCGCGACATCCACGTCCGCCCCGTGACGAGGAGATCGCCAACTCCCGGCGTTGGACCATATGGCACGGCCCTTGCGTTCTCGTCTGTCGCCCCCCTCCTGCAGACGTCGAAAGTGCCCTGACCCGGCGGGAGGAGGCCAGCGCCGCCGGTAATTCTGCCGGCGGCGCTGTTCTTTTTGGCCGACGTCCGATCAGCGCCGCTACTTCTTCGGTGGCATCTCGTCCGGCGGCACCGCGCGAACTTCAGCGACGGTGATGGTCGCGCCGTCAAACCCGACGCTGTCGAGCTTGATGTCGACGCCCTCGACCCAGCGGTCGACGAGCGCCTGGCTGGCTTTCGCGGCGGCAGCAGCGGCGGCGGGGTCGGTGGCCGTCTTCGGGTCGACGGCGATCATGTCGTTGAACATCGACTCCGTGAGGATGCGCTGGACCGAGGTCTTGTCCTTCGGGTCCGGGGCGAGGGTCCCGACCATCGTCGAGCTGTTGGGCTTGATGGTGCCTTCGATGGGCACTTCCTTGACCTCCAGCTCCTTGCCGTCCTTGTCCTTGATCGTCGCCTTGAGCTTCACGTCCGTCATCGCGAACATCGAGTTGTTGCCAAGCTCGAACACGAAATTCGTGACGTCCTTGTTGCCATGGTCCGGGACGAGGCTCCACGAGCTGTTCGCGACCGTGACGTACTGGTCCGGGTAGTAGAGCGGCTTGTACTGGAGCTGCGTCGGCCCATCGGCGAAGAAGTAGGCCGGGATGACGTCGCCGAGCTTCACGTAGCCCTCCGTCGTCCCCTGCCGCAGGTGGTACCAGTCGCCGCGCTTGCCGAGCAGGTCGGCCTTGGAATTCTTGGGGAAGCTGCCTTTTGGCGTGCCGCCGCCTTCGTGGTCGAACACGCCCGCCGGGTCCGCCGTGACGAGCACCTCGGTGTAGGTGAGCCCGTGTTTGCCACCGATGAGCTGCAGATCCGAGGGGTCCGGCATGTCCTGCGAGAGGCTGTAGGCGTACACCCACGCGCCCCCCGCCGCGATCGCGAGCATGCCCGCGAGGCCCCAGCGCACGATGGGCGAGAGGCCGGTCGACACGCTGGGCATGTCGTAATCTTCGCGCAGCGAGGCCTTGAGCTCGGGAAGCTCGACGGCGTAGATCCACTCCGCCGCGCCCGGAGGCTGGAGGATGTCGCCGGGCGCGAACTTCCCTTCCTTCGCCAACTTCTTGAGCTCGTCGATCGAGGCGGCGCTGAACTGGTGCCCGCTGGCGTTGATCATCCATCGCGACATGGGAGGCTCCTACGGGTCAAAGGCAGGTATCGGGCGAGCGGAATACCGACCCCGCCCCTGCAGAGCAAGGCGCTTGCAGGCGGGTTTACCGAACGTTTACCGCAGGCGGCCCCTACAACCGCGCCTGCGCGTGGTCCCGGCGTTGCGAGGACCCGTGACGCGCGACCGGCGAGAGGCTAACCGTAGCGCCCGCCGGGTCCCCCGACCCGGGTACTGGAGCCCCCGTGCCCTTCAAGCCGCTACGCCTGCTCATCGCCTACGACAACGCCGGCAAGCGCTGCGGCGGGGTCGTGGCGCGCATGAAGGAGCTGCTCGAAGAACGGGCGTTCCTCGTCGATACGTTTGAGCTCGGCAGCAACACGCCCGATCTCGACGACTACCAGGGCGTCGTCATCGGCACCCCCGTCCGCGGCCTCGCTGTGCGGGACGCCGGTCCGAGCGCGGCGGTCGCGCAATTCATCGAAAATGCGCCTGGGCTCGACGAGAAGAAGGTCGCGATCTTCTGCGTCTACGACGTGCGCCCGGGCGCCGTCTTCGACCGGATGAAGAACCTGCTGAACGCCCGCGGCGCCGAGGTCGTGACCGAGTACCCCTACTGGCGCTTGCAGCCGCGCGACGGTGAGGACGGCTTGCCCGCCGAGTGCATGGTCCGGATTCGCACGCGCTGATTCTACCCAAACGGCTAGGCGCAAACGGCGTTGGCGCGGTTACCTTCGGGGGGTACCTCCCCCTCAAAGGAAGCTCATGCCCATCATCCCGTACGTCACCGAGCAGACCCATCGCGGCTCCGAAGGCTCGGACATCTACTCGCGGCTCCTGAAGGACCGCATCATCTTCCTCGGCACGGCGATCGACGACAACGTGGCGAACGTCATCGTCGCCCAATTCCTCTGGTTGGAGTCGCAGGATCCGGAGCGGGATGTCTACCTGTACATTCACAGCCCCGGCGGCAGCGTGACGGCCGGCATGGCGATCTACGACACGATGAACTACATCAAGCCGGACGTGCAGACGATCTGCATGGGCCAGGCCGCCTCGATGGGCGCTGTGCTCCTCGCCGCAGGAGCCAAGGGCAAACGCCGCATCCTCCCGCACGGGCGCGTGCTCATCCACCAGCCCCTGGGCGGCGCGCAGGGCCAGGCGACGGACATCGAGATCCAGGCGCGCGAGATCATGCGCATCAAGCGCGAGTTGAACGCGATCCTCATCAAGCACACCGGCCAGGACGCCGAGCGTGTGGCGAAGGACGTCGAGCGCGACTACATCATGACCGCGCAGGAAGCCGTGGAATACGGCATGGTGGACGAGATCATCGAGTCGAAGAAGTCAGGCCCCGTCAAGTAGGATCCGGTAACCGCCATGGCCATCGCCAAGAAGCCCCGCGACAAGAACCTCAATTGCTCGTTCTGCGGGAAACACCAGCGGGACGTGCGAAAGCTCATCGCGGGGCCGAGCGTCTACATCTGCGATGAGTGCGTGGAGCTGTGCAACGACCTCATCACCGAGGAGGAGGAGCGCGCCGACTACTACGCGGTCCGCCAGCAGGTGCCGCGGCCGATGGAGATCCGCAAACATCTTGACGAATTCGTCGTCGGGCAGGACCGGGCGAAGAAGATCCTGTCCGTAGCGGTCCACAACCACTACAAGCGGATCGACGCGCGCACGGGACGGGACGACGTCGAATTGGCCAAGTCGAACATCCTCCTGATCGGGCCGACGGGCACGGGAAAGACGCTGCTCGCGCAGTCCCTCGCGAAGTACCTCAAGGTGCCGTTCGCCATCTGCGACGCGACGGCGCTCACCGAAGCCGGCTACGTCGGCGAGGACGTCGAAAACGTGATCCTGGCGTTGTACCAGGCTTCTGGCCTGAACGCCGAGCAGACCGTCAAGGGCATCATCTACATCGACGAGATCGACAAGGTCGCGCGCAAGGGCGAGAACGTGTCGATCACCCGCGATGTCTCGGGCGAAGGCGTGCAACAGGCGCTGCTCAAGATCATCGAGGGCACCATCGCCAACGTGCCGCCGAAGGGCGGCCGCAAGCACCCGCAGCAGGAATTCCTGCCGATCGACACGTCGAACATCCTCTTCATCTGCGGTGGGGCGTTCGTCGGCCTCGACAAGATCATCGAGCAGCGCATCAACAAGAGCGGCATCGGCTTCGGCTCGCAGGTGGTCAAGCAGAAGGCGCTGAACAAGGGGCAGCTCTTCAGCATGGTCGAGACGGACGACCTGGTGAAGTTCGGCCTCATCCCCGAGTTCATCGGCCGTCTCCCCGTCGTCGCCACGCTCGATGAGCTCGACGAAGCCGCGCTCGTCGACATCCTCACCCGCCCCCGCAACGCAGTCGCCAAGCAGTACCAGAAGCTTTTTGACCTTGAAGGCGTGAAGTTGACCATCACGGAGAGCGGCCTGCTCGCCGTCGCGAAGGAGGCGCTCAAGCGGAAGACCGGCGCACGCGGGCTGCGGGCGATCCTGGAGGAGGTCATGGGCGACGTGATGTTCGACCTGCCCAGCAAGACAGATGTGCGCGAATGCGTCGTGACGGACGAGGTCGTCTCAAAAAAGAAGGATCCCATCCTCGTCTACCACAACGAGCCGCCCACGCGGCTAAGGGCGTAGCACCGTGTTCTTCAAGGAGCGACGCACCCCAACTCCCGGCGTTCGACGCCTGCCTTTGTTGCCCTTGCGCGAGTTGGTGGTCTTCCCTCACGCCGCCGTGCCGTTCATGGTCGGCCGGGCACGGTCCGTCACGGCGCTGACGGAGGCAAACGCCTCCCCGGACAAGGAGATCTTCCTGGTCGCCCAACGCGAGGCGCTGGCGAGCGAGCCGGCCGTCGCGGACGTGCACACGATGGGCACAATCGCGACCGTGGTGCAGGTCATCCGGCTCCCCGACGGCAAGTTGAAGGTGCTCGTCGACGGGCAGCGCCGCGGCCGGATGGTCCGGTTCCTCGACGAGGAGGACTGCATCCGCGCCGAGGTCGAGGAGGTCGTCGAGCAGACGGCATCCGGGCCGGAGATCGAACCCTCCCTCCGGGCGGCGCGGACGGCGTTCGAGGAATATGCCAGGTTACAGCGAAATATCCCCAGCGACACCGCGCTCCAGTTCACGAACGTGGATGAGGCGGGCCGGCTGGCGGATCTGCTCGTCCGTCACCTCCAACTGCGCACCGACATCGCGCAAGAAGTCCTGGAGATGGACGATCCGGTCGCCAGGCTTGCGCGGGTGCAGGCGCTGATCCAGGAGGAGACGGCGCTGGCGCAGGTCGAACGCCGGATCCGGCCGCGCGTGCCAAAATCGGCCGCGATCGAGCCAAAGGGCGGCCCGGAGCCGGAACGCGACGAGTTCAAGCAGGAGCTGCAGGAGCTTGAGCAGAAGATCGCCGACAAGGCCCTGCCGCCCGAAGCCAGCGAGCGGGTGCAGCGGGAGCTTCGCAAATTGAAGATGATGAACCCGATGAGCGCGGAGGCTGCGGTCATCCGGAACTACCTCGACCACATCCTCGCGCTCCCCTGGGGCCACTGCTCCGAGGATCGCGTGGACGTCGCGCTCGCACGGGAGGTACTCAACCGGGATCACGCCGGGCTGCAGAAGGTCAAGACCCGCGTCCTGGAGTTCCTCTCGGTGCTCTCGCTCGTCGAAAAGCTTGATGGACCGGTGCTTTGCCTCGTCGGCCCGCCAGGGGTCGGCAAGACGTCGCTCGCCAAGTCCATCGCGGAAGCGACCCACCGCCAGTTCGTCCGCGTAGCGCTCGGCGGCGTGCGCGACGAGGCCGAGATCCGCGGGCACCGTCGCACCTACATCGGCGCGCTCCCCGGCAAGATCATCCACGGCATCCGCAAGGCCGGCACGTCCAACCCTGTCTTTTTGCTCGACGAGATCGACAAGATGAACGCGGACTTCCGCGGCGACCCCTCCTCGGCGCTGCTCGAAGTCCTCGATCCCGAGCAGAACAAGGGGTTCAACGACCACTACCTCGATCTGGACTATGACCTGTCGAAGGTGCTGTTCATCTGCACCGCCAACACCCTGCAGGGCATCCCGGCGCCTCTGCAGGATCGGTTGGAGATCGTCCGCCTGGCCGGGTACACCGAGCCCGAGAAGCTCGCGATCGCCCGCCGGCACCTGATCCCAAAGCAGGTGGCGGCGCACGGACTGAAGGCCGGGCAGATCCAGTTCACCCCCCCAGCTCTCGAGCGCCTCGCGCGCGATTACACACGGGAAGCGGGTGTTCGCGGCCTGGAGCGCGAGATCGCCAGCGTGTGCCGCAAGGTCGCGCGGCGGGTCGTCATCAAGGGCCCGGCAACGCGCGTCCGGGTCGACGCACCGCTGATCGAGAAGATGCTCGGCGCGCCCCGGCACCGCAACGGCCGGGTGCACGACCAGGACCAGATCGGTTTTGTGAACGGCCTCGCGTGGACCCAGAACGGCGGCGTGATGGTGCCCGTGGAGGCCCTCGCGCTGCCCGGCTCAGGCAAGATCACGATGACGGGCTCGCTCGGCTCCGTGTTCCGCGAGAGCTGTGAGGCGGCGATCGCCTGGATGCGCAGTCGTGCCGACAAGCTGGGGTTGGAGAAGGACTTCTGGCAGCATGTTGACGTACACGTTCATGTCCCGGAGCTCTGGGGCGTGGACGGCCCAAGCGCCGGGATCACGCTCTCGACCGCGATCGTCAGCGCCATCTGCCGGATCCCGGTCCGTCGCGACGTAGCGATGACCGGCGAGATCACGCTCCGGGGCTTCGTGAAGCCGATCGGCGGGCTGAAGGAGAAGCTGCTCGCGGCCCAGGCGGCCGGGGTGACACGGGCCCTCATCCCCATCGACAACGAAAAGGACGTGCGCGACGTCCCTCGCGCGCTGCGCGAGACCATGGACCTGCACCTGGTGTCGACGATGGATGAGGTGCTCACGCTCGCGCTCGCGGTCGAGCGTCGCGACCAGATCTTCCGCGGCGAGCTGCGCGGCCTGCCCTCCTGACGCCGGCGGCCGTGGCTCCCGTCGCGACCCCCGCTATTCCAGCCCGAACCGCCGCATCTTGTAGATGAGCGACGAGCGCGGGATGCCGAGGTCCTTCGCCGCCGCGGACCGGTTCTGGCCATGGCGCTCGAGCGCGCCCTCAAGCATGGTCCGCTCAGTGTGGTCGAGCAACGCTGGCGGCCGCTCGGAGACCCGGGCGATCCGCGCCGGGGGCAGGTCGAGCGGGTTGAACATCAGGCCGTCGAGGTGGACCTGCGCGCCAGTCAACACGAACGCGCGTGTCAGCACGTTCCGAAGCTCACGGGCGTTCCCCGGCCAGTCGTGCGCCCGGAGCGCGTCCATGGCATCCTCGTCGATGCGCATCTCAGGGTGGATGCGACGGGCGACGGCGCGGGCGATGACGGGGATGTCGTCGGGTCGCTCGCGGAGGGCCGGCAGGCGCACGGCGAGGACGGCCAGCCGAAAGTAGAGATCGCTTCGGAAGCGGCCTTTCTGGGCGTCCGCGCTGAGATCCCGGTTGGTCGCCGCGACGACGCGCACGTCGGGGAACGTCGCCTCCGCGCCGCCAACCCGCCTCACCTCGCCGCTCTCCAGCACCCGCAGCAGCTTGGCTTGAGCCTCCTCGGGCAATTCACCGACTTCATCGAGGAAGATCGTCCCGCCGTCCGCGCGCTGGAACGCCCCGTCCCTGCGCTCAGCGGCGCCGGTGAACGCGCCCTTCTCGTGGCCGAACAGCTCCGCTTCAAAGAGGTTCTGCGCGATCGCCCCACAATTGACAGCCACAAACGCCCGACCCGCGCGGGGACTCGCGTCGTGTACCCCCCGGGCTGCGAGCTCCTTTCCCGTACCCGATTCACCAAGCAGCAGCACAGGGGCGTGATGCGCGGATACGCGGCGAAGTATGCCGAAGACCCGCTGCATCACCGGCGTATTGCCGACCATATCGCCGAAGTGATCAGCGATGGGCTGCTCGACCCGCGGCTCCCAGTGTACGAGGAACTCCGTACTTCCGACGCGAACTTCTTCGCCCGGGTAGAGCGGAAACACGTCCCGCACCCGCACTCCGCCGACGAACGCAGCACCCAGCCCAGGCTCGATCAGCGTGCGACCGTGGAACAGCCGGATCTTCACGTGGTCCTTGACGAGAGAAGCGTCCTTGATCGTGACCTTTGAGCCGGTCCCGCCGACCGTCAGCCGTCCGCCCTTCAGCCGCAGCGTCTGTCCCTCGGCAGGTCCACGCGTCACCGTCAGAAATGCAGCTTCAACCGCCAGCTCCGCGTCCGCGCCGACAAGCTCCTCATCCCGGCGCTCCGCCTGGGCCTCCTCCGTCGCCCGCGCGCTTCCGGAGTCCGTCAGGTCGCAAACCACGATGAACGGCCCCACCTTCACCTTGTCCCCGTCCTTCAGGACCGCCCGCGTCACCCGCTCCCCGTTCAGGTACGTGCCGTTGGACGACCGGTCGACGAGCACGTAGGCGCCGTCGTTCTGGTCGATCACACAGTGAGACCGGCTGACTTCGTTGTCCGGCAGGACCACATCACAGTCATCCACGCGCCCGATCCGCGTGCGCGTCTGGCGCAGGCGCGCCACGAAAAGCGGCGGTTCAGAGCCGGGATCTGCGCCGCCCGTGCGAAAGAAGAGGAGCCGGGCCATCGCGGGTGAACTTAAGGTGGGAGCACGCGGGCGACAAGGTGGGTCTACGCCATTCGGGCGAGCACTGCGCTCGGGGCACACCCCGGTCCACACTGCGAGGGGAATTGCCACCTACTTGTCGCCGGACGCCGCCGCGCCCGCTGGAGGAGGCCGTCAGTCGAGCTTAAAGTGGTAGTTGTACCTGAACTTGACGGCGGTGGCCACGCCGTTGTACTTGTACGGGTAGAAGCGGGACGACATCGCCGCCTCGATGGCGGAGTCCCGAAAGTCGGGCGGGCACGGGTCGGGCGTCGCGCACGTGGGCGTGCCGTCCGCGTCGATGGCGATGGCGACGACACAATCGCCCTCCTCAGCCGAGGCCTTTGCAGCCTCCGGATAAACCGGCCGGATTCGCAACTTCTCCTGAACCGCACCCCAGTAGACGTATCCATCCGCGTTGGGTCCCGGCGGAACCCAGCCTGCCGGCACCTCCACGCCCGCGGCCACCCGCTGTGCCGCACACCCCGCCACCAGCGCCAACCACATCACTCCGCCGTCCCCCCGCCCGAAAACACCTTCCTTCCCGTCAAATACTGCAGCAGCGCGATCGACATCAGCGAATTCTGCGTCTCGCCGCCCTCGCCCGACCCGCCACTGGATCCGCCGATGTACACATCCGGGATCAACTTCAGCTTGTTCGTGGCGATCTTCTCGACGACCTGGATCTGCCCGAAGATCTCGTTCCCCATCGCGTTGACCTGCAACTTGTAGCTCTCGGCCGTCGACTTTCCCTGCTCCAGGATGACGAGCGCCTGCGCCAGGCCCTTCTTCTCGATGGCCTCCGCGTCCGCGAGCGCGTTCACCCGCGTGGCCTCCGCCGATGCCCCAGCCGTCACTTTCGTCGCCTTGGACGTACCTTCCGCGCGCACCTCAATGGCCCGCGAGTCGCCCATCGCTTTCTCGATCTCGGCGTTCGCAAGGTTCTTGGAGATCTCGACCCCTCGCTCCGACTCCACGACCTTCGGCTGCATGTTCGCTTGGGCCTTGGCGTTCTCCAGCATCTTCCGCTCTTCCTGCGCCTGCTTCTGCGTGGCGAAGGTGATGCGCTCCTGCTCCGCGATCTGGCGGTCGGTGACCGTACGGGTCAGCTCGGCCGGCAGCACGACGTCGGCGATCATCGTGTCCTTGGACTCGATGTGGTGGACCCGAAGCACGCTTTGGAGGTGCTCTTTCGCGTGCGCCTGCAGCTCGGCCCGCTTCGTGTAAAGGTCCAGCGCCTTGACCGACTGCGCCGAGTTGCGGAAGTGCGACGAGATCGCCGGCTCCAGCACTTGCGAGATCATGTTGTCGACCGAGCCAAGGTTGGCGACGACCTTGGGCGCATCCGCCATCGCGATGTGGATGATGACGCTCACGTCCATCGACACATTGAAGGCGTCCGCCGTCCGCAGCGTGATCGTCTTCAGCTCACTATCCAGTTTGTGCGCCGAGTTCTGGCTGTCTGCCCAGTTGAGCAGGATCTGCGTCGTCGGCACCTTGTCGACCTTGCACACCTTGGTGTTGAGCGGGTGCCGGCCCGGCCCGAGCGGCTCGGCCCAGATCCCGCGCTTGCCGTTCGCCACGATCTTCGCGTTCACGTTGGAGTCCGTGGTGTCCTCGCCATCGTCGCCCACAAAGCTCGTGATGACCGCGCACTCGCCGATCTTGACCTCCACCATCGGCACGGTCTCGATCGTCGCAAACCACGGGTTGATCGCGTAGTTACCGGAGCGCAGGACGGGGATCTGCAGGCCCTTCTGCCCGCCCGCTGCCAGGAACGCCGCCGCGTTCTGGAAGTTGTTGTGCACGTCCAACCCGAGCTCCTCGGCCGCGATCTCCTTCGCCTTCATGATCGGCCGGCCTTCAAGCACGGTCACGATGCCGATGGAGTCCGCCGAGATGTTCGTCCACGGGACGACCGCCTTGATCACGAAAAGCGCTGTGTTGATGCGGTATGTTCCGGGCATCAGCACGTCGAGTTGGTGACCCTTCTGGCCGCCGTTCGTGATGAACGCCTGCCCGTTCTCGAAGTTGGAGTGCCCCTCGATCTTGCGGCTCAACAGCGACCCTTCCGGGATGCGCGCGCCGTCCATCGCCGTGATGAGCCCGATGTGCCCGTTCGGGATGACCGTGACCGGGCGCTTCTCGACCTTGAAAAGTGCGGTGTTGATGCGGTAGTTTCCGGGCGGAAGCACGCGAATCTGAGGCCCTTTTTGTCCGCCGTTGCGCAAGAAGGCGTCCGCGTCCTGGAACGCGTCGCACTCCACGGGATCCGCGAAGATCCGCCCCATCGCGCTCGGCCCGCCCGCGACGGCTTCGACAACGCCAACCTGCGTTTCCGTGATCAGCACCGCGTCCTCGATCTTGACGGTGAACAGGTGCGGGTTGATCTGGTACTCGCCCGGCGGCAGGATGGAGAGCTGCGGCCCCTTCTCGCCGCCGTTCTTCAGAAAGGCTTCGCCATCCTGGAAGATGTTGCAATCCACGGTCCTGGCGAAGAACTGGCCCGGCGGGATGGGAAGGCCGGTGATCGCCTGGACGATCCCGATCTGTGTCTCGTTGATCGAGAAGAACTTGTGCTTCTCGGTCTTGTAGATGAACGGCACGAAGAAGTGGACACCCGGCCCGAGGGTGCGCGCCTGCACGCCCACCTCGGTTGCCAGCGCGATCGTGCGCCCGTCCGCCATCGTCTTGCCAAACCATCGGCGTTCCATGGTGATGAATTGCTCACCGCCAACGATCGCGATGCTCTGGTAGAGCAGCACGAGCAGGCAGAAACCAAAGAACACCAGCAGCGGAACGCTGGCGAGGATGAGGTCGAACATGGGTCAATCCGGGGGACGGAAGTAGATAATCGCGCTCGGGCCGGGACTCAAGCCTTTTCGGGGCGGCTCGCTCGGCCCCTCTCGGGTGCCAGGGTCCGCTGTGGAACGCCGCGCAGCACCCCCGCGGGGTCCCGGGCGTGGCCGTCAGCCAGGGTGTAGCTCCAGGCAGCGATCGATCAACACCGGCGCTGCGCTCACCAGCTTCGCGAGCGTTGCCCCCGCGTCGGTGCCCGCCTGGAACTGGTCGTGGCAATCCGCGCGCGGCGAGTTCGACCAGACACTCAGCGTCACGTCCACCCAAGTCGGCGACCACTGGGTCGTCGTGACCCCGAGCGCGACGTCTACGTGGATCGCAAGCTCGCCCGGATCGCAAAGGCCAAGGTTCTCGGCCAGGTGGTCGACGTCCGGTTGGAGCGTCTGAGCGTAGAACGCCTTCCGCGCCGCGCCGGTCAGCACAAAGTGCCCGTCCCAGTCGCATCCAAGCAGGGGCTCCTGAAGATGCGGCGGATAGTCCTCATCACAGCCCGCCCCGAGGTCGGCAGACCGGGTGACCTCCGAGGCACACCACGCCCTCGCCGCGTGCGCCCACGCAACCAGCGCCGCGACCACCGGCGCCTTCGGAGACCCCTCCCCTGGATCCTCCTCCTCCGCCTCTCTTGGCGTCCTTGGCGCTCTTGGCGGTTCAACCTCTTGTGTTTCCTCGACGCAGCCGCCAACCAGAACCACTGCCCCCGCACCAGGCACGGCCAGAGGGGAGGGGAGGCAGATTGAACCGCCAAGGCCGCCAAGTGCGCCAAGGAAACACGAGGAAGAAGATGAGAAAGACAGGACCACCGCACGACGACGGCGCGTCATCGGGTGCGTACGATGCGCTCGACACCGTCCTTCATCAGCAGACACCCGAAGTTCAGCGGGAGCCCGAGCGGCAGCCCGGTGGTCTTCAAGTAGGAGATGACTTGTGCACGGTGAATCGGGAGAATCCGCTCCGCGGCCTTGATTTCGACCACGACCTGCAGCCCGACGAGGATGTCCATGCGGCCGAACCCCACCAACACGCCCTTGTAGTACACCTCCGTGGGTGCCTGGCGCGCGAAGGGGATGCCCCGCAGGGTCATCTCAACGCCGAGCGCCTCCTCGTACACAGCCTCCAGAAACCCAGGCCCAAGCTCCCGATGAACCTCGATCGCGGCGCCAATCACCGCGTGAGCCAGCTCATCCACCTCTTGTCGCGGCTCGGCCATGTGGGAGCCTACCCCGACGCCCGCGCGAGCGCGCGCTCACAGCGTTTGCGATCTGGGCTGCGGGCGGCATCATGGTCGTCCTTGCCCTCTGGACCGGGCGCGAGGTCCTTTCCCGCACCCTCGTCAACGACGTCCCCCCCCGCCTTCGGGCCCCGATTCGGGCCTGCCTCCGGGCCCGAACTTCGGATATACTGCATCTGAGGATTCCATGACCCACTTTACCACCGACATCCGCCCCATGAGCGACCTGAAGTCCGCCGGCGCGGACGTAGTAAGGCAAGCGCGAGAAACCGGTCGACCAGTGGCGTTGACGCGACATGGGCGGGCCGTGGCCGTCGTCCTGTCGGTTGAGGCGTTCGATGAACTCAACGCCTCCCCCGCTGGCTATCCCTACGCCCCCCCCGACCGTGCCGCAGAGCGAGCCGCCATCGCCGAAGCGGACGCCGACTTTGAGGCCGGGCGTCACAGCTCGCACGAGGATGTTGTGGCGCGCCTCAACCACCGACTGCGCAGCCCGAAGGCGTAGTGCTCCCGACCAGGTGGACTGCCGCTGCTGAGCGCGATCTCACCCGAATCGTGGACTACCTTTGGCCCAGAAGTCGGGTCGGAGCCCGCACCGAGTCCGCTGGCATCGTCGCCACGGTCGACCGAATCGCCAGCTTGCCGGAGTCCGGGGAGGTTGCGCTCGAACTCGAACCCGACGGTGACCTTCGACGCGTGGTGTCGGGCCATTACCTCATCTTCTACCGAATTCGGACCGACGCCATCCGGATCCTCCGGATCTGGGACTCGCGGCGTGACCCGGCGACGCTGAGGCTGCCGGACGAGGAGGGTTGACTCCAACACCCCACGCAGCCGCCTCGCCGCCCCCAGCCATCTCGCGCGCTCCGCTTCGCGAGGTGGCTGTTTCTTCTGGGTCGGGCCTGCCAATTTCGGGTTTCTGATCTGTTCGTGACGGCCTTGACCCGTCAACCATTCGGCATCCACGAGGCAGGCCCTCCCGTGGCCAACCCTGATCGAAGGCACGGAACTTGCGTTCGCAAGCTCCGCGCCTTCTGGGTTGGCCACCCGATTCGCTACACCCCCGCCCCCCTCGGCCCTCGCCTCCGCCGCCTTCCAGCACCCTCCCCTTCGGCAGTCTCGCCCTCGGGTTCGCCGCCACCGCGCTTCACATCCACGCTCGCGACGACCTCGAGGATCTGCGCTCCCCACGCCTCGATCTGCCATTTTCGCATCTCTCCGAGCCCCGCGAGCGCTGCCAGGTCGGTCGGCGCGCGCCGGGCGATCTCCTGGAATTGCCCGTTGGACACAACGCAAATCGGCGGCAGCCGCTGGGCGCGCGTGACCCTCGATCGCCACTCCTTGAGCGCCACCATGAGCTTCTCCTGGTCCCGGACGCGGATGTCGTCCGGCGAGCGCTCGGCGCGGGGGCGCCGGGGGGCGGCTTCGTCGGGGAGGTCCCGTTCATCGGCGAGCCCGGCCGTGATCGCCTTCACAAAATCAACGGACCAACGCCGAACGAGCGAGGATCCAGGCCGTAGCAACCCCGCCACGGCAGCAGCGCTCTCGGGGCGGCGCTCGGCGAGCTGCATCAGCACGTCGTCCGGGACCGTCTTGAAGACCGGGCGGTCGAGGCGACGCGCCTCTTCCTCGCGCCACTCCGCGAGCGCGCGCAGGACGCGCCTGCCGTCCTCGTCGAGCTGCTTCGCGCCCTTGATCCCCATGAAAGCAGCCGGGTCCTTCGCCCTCCCGCTCCACGTCTTGGAGCATAGATAGGTACACTCCTCTTCCAACATATGCAGCCGGCCCAGGCCCGTCAGCTTGTCGATCAGGTATTCCCGGATCGCAGCCAGAAAGTGCGTGTCGCCCCGAGCATAGTCGAGGTGCTGGGGGAGCAGCGGACGCTCGGCCCAATCGTGCCGCTGGTACTGTTTGTCGATCTCATGCCCGAACAGCGTCCGGATCACGCTGGCAAGGCCAAAAGCCTCCATCCCGGCGAACTGTGCGCCGAGCATGCTGTCAAACAGGTTCTGGAACGTGAACCCGTGGTCGCGCCGCAGGCTGACCACGTCAAAGTAGCAGTCGTGAAAGATCTTCACGATGTTCGGATCGGCGAAGATCGGGGCCAACGCCGAGAGATCGGTGACGAGCAGCGGGTCTACGATGTAGTCGGTGGTCAGGTCGGAGATCTGGATCAGACAGACCTTCTCCTGGTAGTGGTGCATGCTGTCGGCCTCGGTGTCGATGCCGAGGACAGGCGCCTTTCCGATGGTGTCCACCATCCATTGGAGCTGTTGTTGGGTGTCGATGCGGACAAGGGGGGTCTCACCGAACATCGGAACCCCACTGCGGCGGGGCGGAGGGTGTGGACGACGAACGGACGGCAGCGACGCAGTCGATCTCAACGCGCACGTCGCGCGGGAGGCCGGCCACGGCGACGGTCGCTCGGGCGGGCTTGTGATCGCCGAAGAACGCCGCGTACGCCTCGTTCATCGCGGTGAAGTCCGCCATGTCGCGGAGAAACACGTTCGTCTTCAACACCCGGTCACGTCCCGAGCCGGCGGCGAGCAGCACGGCGTCGAGGTTCTTGAGGACCTGAGCGGTTTGTTCGGCGACGGGCGCGAATGACAGGCTCGCGGCGATCTGGCCGGAGCAGTAGACGAGGCCATCGTGGACCATGGCTTGGGAATAGGGACCGATCGCCGAGGGCGCGTCGGGGGAATGTACAGGATGAATCAAAACAAAAAACTCACGGTTGATAGATGCCGATGAACGGCAGGTTGCGGTAGAGCTCGCCAAGGTCGAGCCCGTAGCCGACGACGAATTCATTGGGGATGGAAAAACCAGCGTAGTCGACCTTGACCTCGACCTCGCGGTTGTCGGGCTTGTCGAGGAGCGCGGCCACTTTGAGCGAGCGCGGGCCGCGCACTTCGAGCATGCGCAGGAGGTAGTCGATGGTCAGGCCGGTGTCGACGATGTCTTCGACGACCACGCAGTGGCGATCCTCGATCGAGGAGCGTAGATCCTGGGTGATCTGGACGACACCGGAGGAATGCGTGCCGCCGTGGTAGCTCGCCACGCCGAGGAACTCGACGGTCGCGTCGCCATCGACCGCGCGGATGAGATCCGAGAGAAAGAGGAAGCTCCCCTTCAGGACACCGATGAACGTGATGGGCACGTCGCCGTGGTCGGCGCGGATCTGCGCGCCGAGCTCCTGCACGCGAGCGGCGATCTGTTCCTTGGTGTAGAGCGGGCGGATGGTGGGCATGGGTGGACTCCGGAGACGGTACTTAGCGCGCGGCCGGCGAGATCAACCCAACGACCCGCGGATCAGGCCTAAACCCACGCGTTGTTGAGCACTTCACCAAGGCCTCCCGCGCCGGGGACGACGTACTGGTGGGCGTCCAGGCCGCTCTCCTCTGCGGGCAGGGAGCCGGGAAGCGCGGCGAGGGCGCGGGCGGTGGAGTTGCCGCGGTCGAGGCGAATGGCGTGGATCCGCACGTCTGGCTGCGCGGCGTGCACCCGGCGAACGTACTCTGGCGTGACGATCAGATGCGCGAAAACGACCCGCGAGGCCCGTCCGGCGCCGCTGGTGGCGTAGTGCTCCAGCACCTGCAACAGCGAGCCCCCGGTCGCTCCCATCGGGTCGGGAATGACGAGCGTGGCGCCCTCCAGCGGTCCGCCGATCTTGGCCCCGACGATGTCCGCGCCGACCACGCGACCGTGCCCGTCGACCCGCCGCGAGACGAACAGGTGATCCTGGCGAACGCCGACCGGGTCGAGGATCTCATTGAACCGCTCGTAGAAGAGCTGACTCCCCAGGATGCCGGCCCTGGCGACGTCCGCGACGACCACGCGCTGTTCGTGCGTGACCACATGGCCCTCCCAGAGCTGCTCTGGGTGGGCTGCGGTCATCCGCGTTGGGAGCGCCACCGGCCCGATCGCCAGCTCCGACGAGGCGATCTGCGTGAACAGGAACTCGTAGAGGCGTCGGGCCAGGACGCCGACCTCCGGCTGCTGCGCGTCGGGGTGACCGAGGCGGGCGAGCAGCCCGAGGGGGTACGGCTCGCCGTGGAGCACCAGGTTCGGGCCGAACGCGTGCGGCGATCCCCGGCCATTCAGGAATGCGGTTTCATAGGCACTATCTCTCATGCTGTCTCCAATAGGTTTCGCACCACCTGCAAGGTCCGGATGAGCACATCCAGGCTGCCATCCAGGGTCCACCCCGCGAGCGTCGGCACAGGACCGGTCGCCGGTGCGGCGATCGCCGCGCGAAGGCCGTCGCACTCGACCAGCTCGCCGACCCGCGTGCGCGTCGTCGCATCGTCCACGTCGTCAGCCAAGGAGGGCAGCCAGGGGAGCCCAGGATCGGCCTGGAGCGCGGGCTGAAGGTCGCCAAGAACGCCGCGAACCTGCGCGTCCGGCTGTTTCAGGAGCGACGCGGCATTGTCGACCGTGCGCCACGTCGCGTCGTTGCCGAGGAGCGTTGTGAGTGGGCCAGAAAGGTCCTCAAGCGCGGGATCGGCGCTTTGCTCGCCGAGGAGGGCCCAGAGGGTGACAAAATCCAGCGGGGCGACGCCGCCCGGGAACGCGGACGCATCGTAGTGGTGGGACGGATCGACCAGCACGCCAATCGAAGCGGTGAGCGTGGACGCGAGCTGGGTGTCGCCGAGATCCAGGACCGCGCCCTCGATCGGTGGCATCAGGCCGTCGTCGTAGGCGGTGTGTACACCGGCGACGAGCGCGTCCACGTGCCCATCACTCGCGGCGAGCGCGGAGAGCAGGACAGGCAGCAGCTCGTCGACCTGGGGGTCGGTCAGGCGGTCGATCGATCCAAGGTCCGTCACCATCTGCCGGTCGATGGCGGGGCAGACGCCCGTGTCCGCGACGCCGTTGAGGATCGAGTCGGTGAGCGGCACGCCCAGCACGTTGCCGAGCAGGTCCACGCCGCTGCTGACCGTGTTGGGGTCCTGCTGCCCGAGCAGGGTCAGCAGCGACACCGACAGGTTGCCGAGCGAAAAGTCCCAACTGAAGAACCCGAGGTCAACCGAGCAGTCGACCGACTGATCACCGCGCGCGAGCAGGCGCACGAGCGAGGTGAGCGCAGAGTCCTCCCCCCCGTCCAGGGAGCCCCCGCTGACGTCAACAGACGCCAGGTACTTGAGTTGGGCCGGCAGCGCGTCCAACCGACCGTAGCCGTCCTGCTCGAACACCATCTGCCGCATCCGCTCGCCCGTCGCCGCGTCCTGCAGCAGGGGGCCTGCGCGCTCCAGCACGTCATCAGCGACGAGAAGGCCGGAGGCCGAAGGCGCCATCATCGCGTCCGCGACGTCCCGCACCGAGCTCCCCGTCGCCCCGGACCAGCGGTCGTTGGACGTGTCCTCGCTGTCGATCACCGTCTCGGCGAGCAGATCGGGCCATGTCGTTCCGAGGCTGTGCAGCGTCGCGTCCGTGGCGGTTGGCAACGCGGCGAGCGTCCACAGCAGCGACACCGTCCGCTCCGAGCGAAGGACCGCGTCCGCCCGCACCACCCACGCGTCGTCATCGAGCAGCGACGTCGCCAGCGGCCCCGCCACATCCATCGCCGGCAACAGGACGCCGCCAGTCATGGGGTCCGCCGACACACTGACACTCTGACCAAGCCAACCGTAAGGGACGCCATAGGCCAGCTCAAACAGCGGCGGCAACTTGTCCGTCAACAGGGTGGGGTCGTCCAGCACGTCGCCGAGCGACGTGAGCCCCTGCACAATCGCCGACTGCACCCCCGCGGTGTCGGACGACGTCACCTCCGCGAGCCACTGCGCGAGCACCACGCCCACAACCCCGCCACGAGTCGGGTCGTCAAGGCTCTGGTCCAGCCCGGAGAACCCCACAAGCGCGCCATCGCTGTTGACGCACGCGAACACTGCGTGCTCCTCTGCGGTGCTGCTGGTGTCGATGCCATCGAGCAGGTTGGCGTCGTAGCACGGCCCGGCAGGCGCGAGCTGCGTCGTCCAATCCGAGGTCGACCCCACAAAGCTGCAGCCGGCGAGGGTCAAGAACCCCGCGGCCTGTACAGCCCGCACGTCCAGGATCCGGTTCAGTCGAACAGGTAGCGGACGCCGAGCGTCGCGTTGGTCATCGGGTACACGCGCTTGCGGTAACGGATTCCGCCCGTCGCCTCGGCGAAGATCTGCACGTGCCGCGCGGGATTGAAGGTACCGCCAATGCCGGCCTCACCCTCGGCAAACTCCGTGAAGTCCTTCGTGAGGAAGCCGGACCCGAGGTAGCTGACCGCCGTGAACTGCAGGCGCGTGGGATCGCCGACGATGCCCCATTGCAGGCCACCCTCGAAGATGCCGATGTCGCGCGTGCCGGTCCGAATGGCATAGTCGCCCGGATCGGTGTTCGTCGGCGGGGTCTCCGGGCCGTCCTGCAGGTAGGAGAACCGGAAAACGCCTGTGATCTTGTTGTCCTTGTCGCCGAGCGTGAGCTCGAGGCCGGTCCCGTAGTTCGCGTTCATCTCGGTCTCCGGGGCGTTCTGGACGGCGCCGGTGTAGCCGTACACGCGGTCGCCATGCAGGCCCGCGGAGCCGACGAGCCCGATGCCGCCTGCGAGGGCAGGCGACGACGCAAAGAGCGCGGCGAACGCGAGCATGGAGCCGAGAATGGCGGGGGCCGAAGGGAGGCGGGGGGCGGCGAGGAGGGCGGGCATCAGGCGAGGCTCCAGAGGAGGTCCGCGGAGAGCGGACGGTGGTGCCCTCATTACCTTGAAAGAGGGGTCGCTGGCAAGGCCCCGGCCCCGAACGGTCGCGAAAAGTCGCCAGGAACGTAAAACGGGCCTCCCGGGGGCTCCTCCGCCCATCCTCGCGCAAGTCATCTGTATGGTTCGTTACACAATTCTCAAATGGATGCTGCGACCGGAATCGTGTCTCGGCGGTCGCAACAAGCGCGCTAACGACCGTCAGATCCGAAAATCGCGGCTCCAAGTCATTGAAATGACTTACATTCGAGAATTATGATTTAGCGTTGACAATGCCGACTCCGTCGATGATCCGCATCCCTGCGCCACAACCGGGGCATGCGGGCTACGTGCGCGGCCGTCACAATTCCGATACTGCTCACGCGTCGACGCGGTCACCGCCCGACTTCCACCTCCCCTCAACTCCTCCGGAGCCCTGACCATGAACAAGAAAGAACTCGTCGCGAAGCTCGCCAAGAACACCGGCCTCTCCCAGGCCAAGGCCGCCGAGGTCGTCAACTGCCTCTTTGACGCCGACCCCGGCCACGGCATCATCGCCGTCGAGCTGGACGGCGGCCGCAAGGTCACCATCCCCGGCTTCGGCACGTTCGGCACCAAGAAGCGCGCCGCCCGCACCGGCACGAACCCGGCGAACGGCAAGAAGATCGCCATCGCCGCGAAGTCCTACGCGTTCTTCAAGCCGGGCAAGACCCTGCGCGAGCGCGTCGCGGTCTGATCCGCGAGGGGCCAGGACATCGGGCCCCGACCCCAGGCCCCCGGCTCAGCTTCGGCTGGGTCGGGGGTTTGGCCTTTTTCTGGCGGCCTTGCTCGGCCCCGCACCCTTCAAAGTCGCCTGCGGAACGGCCGTTTGCCCCGCCGCCGTTCCAGGGCCTGGCGCGCGCGTCGCTACTGCTGTTGCGCCCACGCCAACACCTTCGCGCGCTCCTCCGGTGTCATGTTTGTCATGTTCCCGAGCGGCATCTGGTTTGTGCCGACCATCGTCACGATCTTCGGCGCGACGGCGACGGCATGGGCCTCCGTGTCGAGCACAAGCCCCAACGGTGGCGCGGTGAACCCGCCGAGGCTCGGCGCGGTGGAATGGCAAGGTGAGCAGCGGGTGGTCACGACAGGGGCGACTTCCTCCCACGACACCGCTGCCGTCGGCTTTCCCGTCGGCCACGGCGCCATCGCGAGTACGATGGCTACGCCGCTCGCGACCGACGCTGCGACCCAGGGCCCGTAGGGCAACCCCTTCCCCTTGAGGTTGAAGATGTGCCGGATCATGACACCGACCGCACCGACGGCGGCCAACACAAGCCACCCGTACTCCGCGCCGTAGGTGAAGGGAAAGTGGTTTGAGACCATCACAAAAAGCACGGGCAACGTGAAGTAGTTGTTGTGCAGGGACCGTAGCCCCCCCTCCGCGCCGATTGTCAGGTCCGCCGGCAGCCCCTCAGCTGCGCGCTTCACCATCCTGCGTTGTGAGGGAATGATGACGAAGTAGACGTTGGCCGCCATGATCGTGCCCATCATCGCGCCAACGTGCATGTACGCAGCGCGCGCGGGCAGCAGGTGCGAGAGCCCCCACGCCGCGCCGACGAGCAGCCCGTAGACCAACGCGCCGAACACAGCCGGCCGGTTGACGAGCGGCGTCTTGCACAGCCGATCGTAGACGAACCAGGCCACGGGCAGCGCTGCGACGCCCACGGCGACCGCCTCGCCAGCGGGCAGCGGGCCTGCCATCCACGCGCTCGCGTTCAGCCAGTACACGACCGTCAGTAGCCCGACGCCGGACAGCCAGGTTGTGTAGGCCTCCCAATAGAACCAATGCAACGGCTCGGGCAGCTTGTCGACCGTATAGCCCTTCTTCAACGCCCGGTAGAAGGCGCCACCGTGCACCGACCACACGTCCCCGATGATCTCGCCGTCGGGCCCGGGCGGCACCGGTCGCACGTTGTTGTTCAGCCAGTTGAAGTAGAAGCTCGCCCCGATCCAGGCGGCTCCAGCGATGAGGTGCAGCCAGCGGAGCGCGAGGTGGGCCCAGTCCAGCAGGTACGGCAGCATCTGGCGGGGTAACCTGCGATCCCAAGAGTCGCCGATGCCCTGGACCGCCGCCCTCGCCCCCGCCCTGATATTCACATTCGGCGCCGGCATCCTCGGCTTCGGACTCTTCCTCTCGCGAGGACGGGCCGTTGCGGCGCGTCAGGCCGAGCGCGACCGAGCCGGAGAGGCCAACACGGGCGCTGGCGAAGGATAGAACGACGGATGCTCTCGATCTCAGCCGAACGCGTGCTCATCGACGGCGCGCTGCGGCGCGCGACCGTTCACGTTTACGACGGGCGGATTGTGGGCGTGACCGCGGAGGCCAGCGAGCCGACCGTCGCGCTCGATGCTGGGACGGTCCTGATGCCCGCGCTGGTCGACACGCACGTCCACCTGAACGAGCCAGGGCGCGCGGAGTGGGAAGGGTTCGATACCGGGACAAAATCGGCCGCGAAGGGAGGTATCACGACGGTCGTGGACATGCCGCTGAACTGCATCCCGGTGACGACCTCGCTGGCCGCGCTGGAGACGAAGCTGGCGGCGGCTCGGGCCGCAAAACTGTGGACCGACGTTGGTTTCTGGGGCGGGGTGGTCCCCGGCAACACCGCTGAGCTGGCGCCGATGATCACCGCCGGTGCCCTGGGCTTCAAGTGCTTCACGTGCCCCTCGGGCATCGACGAATTCCCGGCGTCGACGGAGCGCGACGTGCTCGACGCCATGCGCGTCCTGGCTCCCCGTGGCGTGCCCCTGCTCGTCCACGCCGAACTGGAGACGGAAGGGCCTGTGCTCGTCGGAGAAGCCTCCTCCTACCTACGTTACCTGCACAGTCGGCCGCGCGCATGGGAGGACGCGGCGGTTGCCATGGTCATCCGCTCGGTGCGCACGACGGGCTGCCGGGCCCACATCGTCCACCTCTCCTCATCCTCGGCGCTCGCGCAGATCCGGGCGGCGAAGGCGGAGGGTTTGCCGCTGACGTGTGAGACCTGCCCGCACTACCTGGTGCTTTGCGCGGAGGAGATCCCGGACGGCGCCACCGAGTACAAGTGCGCGCCGCCGATCCGGGAGCGCGGCAACCGGGAGCTGCTCTGGGCCGGCCTGGCGGACGGCACCATCGACTTTGTCACCTCAGACCATTCGCCCTGCACCCCGGCGTTGAAGCTCAAGGAATCCGGGGACTTCGCGAAGGCCTGGGGCGGAATCGCGTCGGTCCAGCTCGGCCTGCCGAACGTGTGGACCGCCGCCCGTGCGCGCGGCGTGTCGATCGAGACGGTGCACCGCTGGCTGTCCAGCGGTCCAGGCCGGTTTGTGCAAGGTACAGCGCCGCGGATCGCCGTCGGCGAGCCCGCCAACCTCGTCGCCTTCCGTCCCGACGACGAGTCCACCATCGCCGCGTCTGACCTGCTCTTTCGTCATCCGCTCACCCCGTACCTGGGGCGCACGGTGCGAGGCGCCGTCAGCGCAACCTGGCTCCGCGGCGAGCCCGCGCTCGACGCCCCGCGCGGCCGCCTCCTCCTTCGCCCCCTCACGGAGCCCAATTGAGCGCCACGGTCACCACCACCTTCGCCGGCCTCGTCGACCTGGCGTCCGCGGAGCTCGGCGGAAAAGCCATGCTTTGCTCCGACGACTTCTTCGCCGGCATGGAAAACCTGCTCAAGCCGGAGCCCGCGGCCTTCGACCCCAACGCCTACACCGACCGCGGCAAGCTCATGGACGGCTGGGAGTCGCGGCGCAAGCGCGTCCCCGGTCACGACTGGTGCATCGTCCGCCTCGGCGCGCCCGGCACCGTCCGCGTGGTCGACATCGACACCGCGTTCTTCCTGGGTAATCACCCGCCCTTCGCGAGCGTGTACGCCTGCCACGCCCCCGGCGCCACGCCCGAGCACCTTCGGGACCACGTCGACTGGACCGCGATCGTGCCGGAGATGCCGCTGCGGCGCGGCTCATCGAACCTCGCGCTGGCCTCGGACGCGCGCGAGTGGACGCACGTGAAGCTGGACATCTACCCGGACGGCGGCGTCGCCCGGCTACGGGTTTATGGAACGCCAACGCCCACATCTACAGAGGAGCCGATCGACCTCATCGGCACGCTGAACGGCGGTCGCGCGGTGGCGTGCTCGGATGCCTTCTTCGCCTCGATGGACAACCTCTTGTTGCCCCACCGCGCGCCGCACATGGGCCACGGCTGGGAGACCCGTCGCAGCCGCCCGCCCGGCGAGGACTGGATCATCGTGCGGCTCGGGCAGGTCGGACGCGTCCAACGCCTCGTGGCGGACACGCACCACTTCAAGGGGAACTACCCCGATCGTTGCGCCGTGGACGGCATCCTCTGGCCCGACGCGCCCCCGCACGCGCTCGTGCAATCGCGCGACTGGTCGCCCGTGAGCCCGTCGACCAAGCTCCACGCCGACAGCGCCCACAACCTCGACGTCACGGACGAGGGGCCCTGGTCGCACCTGCGACTGCGCATCCTCCCCGACGGGGGCGTCTCGCGATTGCGGGCGTTTGGCGTGCCGACTGGCGGCGTAGCGCGGTCGATGGACCCGGGGCTGGCTCGGATCGCCCGGGCAACGGACGCAGAGCTGCACGCCGTCTGTGCGTCCCGGCGCTGGGTTGAGGCGATGCGGCGGATGATCTCGGACGGCGGCCCGGTTTCTCGCGCGCACCTGTACGGCGCCGCCGAAGCAGCGTGGTGGCAGCTTGGCGACGGGGACTGGCTCGAAGCGTTCCGCGGGCACCCCCCCATCGGCGCCACCGCTGCAACGCTGCAACCGCACCAGGCCGCGGAGCAGTCCGGAATCACCGGGGCGGACGCCACCACACGCGCCGCGCTGACCGATGGAAATCGCACCTATTTCGAGCGTTTTGGATGGATCTTCCTCGTCTGTGCCAGCGGGAAGACCGCGCCGCAGATGCTCGCCCTCCTCAACGAACGCCTCCCCAACGACCCCGCCGCCGAGCTGCGCATCGCCGCCGGCGAGGAGGCGAAGATCACGCGATTGCGCCTCGACACGCTGGTCGCCTCGCCCCTCCACGGAGCCCCATGAGCATCACCACGCACATCCTGGACCTCGCTCGCGGAAAACCCGCTGCCGCCGTGAACATCCGCCTCGTCGCCCCGGACGGCACGGTGCGCAACGGCGCGACCGACGCGGACGGCCGCTGCCGCTCCCTGCTCGCTCCGGGCCAGCTCACGATCGGCATCTGGCGCCTGGAGTTCGACGTCGGCGACTACCACGCCCGCCTCGCCCCGGACGACGTGCCCTTCTACCCCCGGGCCATGGTGGAGTTCGAGGTCGTCGACCCCTCCCAGCACTTCCACATTCCCCTGTTGCTAAGCCCGTTTGGCTACTCCACCTACCGCGGATCCTGAACGCTACCCGAGGTGCAGGGGGACCGTCTCGCGGTGGCCACCGAGATAGCGCCGGTAGTGAAACCCGG
Organism: uncultured Pseudomonadota bacterium; assembly: GCA_903844155.1. Taxonomy (GTDB): domain Bacteria; phylum Myxococcota_A; class UBA796; order UBA796; family SXON01; genus CAIUMM01. The sequence goes on from CAIMSU010000213.1 coordinate 24,343, forward strand.
CTTTACTGGCCGAGAAATAGACGCCGCGGCCGTTCAGCCCGAGCCGCAGGCCCCAGAAGCCGAAGGAGACTCCGAAGCCCCCCGACCCAACGTTCAGGCGGAGCGGGCCGAACTTGAAGCCGCGGGAGAACCAGAAGGACATGGAACCTCCGTTATCGCGTCGCCGGTCCGCGTCTTTCCAGCACGATCAGGAGCGCCCCGGCAGGCAGTCCAACGGCGGGGTCAGGCACCAGACGCACGGCGTTGCCGGTGAGATACCCAAGTAGAACATCGTCAGTAGCGGAACCTGCACCGCCGCCGAGCGACGACGCAAGCTCGGCAAACGTGCCCTCGCGCGGCGACGGCCGGATCGACAAGCTGGCACCACGAAGCGACAGCAGGCTGTCAAGCACCTCACCGATCACGAAGTCCGCGAGGTTCTGCGCGAGCAACATGGCCACCAGCTCGGTGCTGATGAGGAAGTCTCCGCCTTGCTCCTCGCGGCTCAGGTGGTCCCGGGTTGGCCCGTGGTGTACCTCGGTGATCGTCCGACACCCCGCCACCCGCTTGTTGGCGTGCCGGTTGAGCAGCAGCTCCACGGCGAACGCGTCGCACGTCCGCACCCTCGAGCTGTCCGACGCGAGGATCACGACGACGTCGGCCGGCACGGGGTCCTCGCGCGCGACGGTCAGCGGATCGCGTTTGTCGACCTTCACCTCCAGACCGACAGCCCGCGCGGCAGCCTGATCGGCGACGCTCCTCGCAGCGGGGCTGGCCTGGGGCGTCACGCGGACCGCGAGCCCCTCGCCAAGCACCTCCGGGAGCTTCTCCAGCAGCGCAGAAAGCGACGCATTGGCGCCGAGGATCTGCACCGTTCGCGGTGGTTTTGCGGCGTCCACACTCCGCACGTCCGCGTCGACCGGGGCCGCCGAGCTTCTGCGAAGGACGACGACGCCCGGTCTCTCCGCGGACGAGCGCGTCAGCGCGATCTCGCGCGCGTTCGGCGAGCCGCTCGCCATCGCGAAGTCAACCTCGTCAAACTGGACGAGGGACCGGAGGACGTCTCCCAACCCCGGGTGCGCGACGCAGAGCGCCAGGACCGACCCCACGGTGTCCACGGGGTGGAGCACCCGAAGCTTGACGCGCGTCTGCCCGGCGACCGCGACCATCAGGCGCCTCTCTGCCTCTGCCGCCTCTTTTCCGCACGCCTCCGTCACGACGACCACGCGAATCTCCGGCGCACCCGCCTTGACCACAGCCGCAGCCCTTCGGATCGCGAGCAGGCTCACGAACGCGAGGCTCACAGGGTCGGACGGCCCGCCGTCGTCCGCACGGGTCGGCTTCGGGGGCAGCAACAGGATCGCCTTCGCAGTCCCAGCGCGCACCTTGCGCAGGGCACCCTCGCGCTGACGGTCCCCGGTGCGCACCACGACCCTCGGCTCCAGGCGCAATCCCGTCGCTTCGCGCGCGACCTCCAACTGCGCCTCCACCGCCGCTTCAATCTCGGCTCGCGGCGAGGCGCTCAAGATCACCACCACCGCGCGCTTCTCGGCCTGCGCCAGCTCGCTCACGATCACCGGTACGCGACTGTCAAAGCCAAGGATCAGGTAGTGCCCCCGCTCGACGACCGGGCTCAAGCCGAGCCCAAGCACCCCGACCCGCTCGGCCATCTTGCTTGTGAGCACCGAGGTGAGCACGGCCACGCCGATGACCCCGGAGACCGTCGCCATCGTGGCCAACGCGCGAAGGCTGTCCGGGTCCCCGGCCATGGTGCCGCCATCCAGAAAACGCGTCAGGGCCCACCAGATCGCGTCGCTCCCGCTCGGCGCTCGTGTGTCGAGGTGGGTGAGCGCCACCGCCCAGCCCGCGATCACCGCGACGGCGAGCGCAAACAGCACGGCCACTTGCAGGAGCGGCTGCCGCTCGAGGAACCGGTCGGCGCGGTAACTCACGACCGCCTTGATCTCGTTCCATCCGTCCCGCGCGTCAAGCATTCCCGGTTCCTCCAACGCCCGGTATCCCGACCACCGGGGTAGGGTGTACCCCCGACCGGATTCGAACCGGTGACCCCAGGTTTAGGAAACCTGTGCTCTATCCATCTGAGCTACGGGAGTGTGAATGGAGCATAACCATGGGCGGCGCAGCGCACGGTCGACCCCACGCTCCCAGAACCGCCGCAGGCGCACGCTCTGCGCGCGCGGGACCGTGACTCAGCGGCTCACAGGTGGCCAGCCACCCGCCTCTCAGCCGCCCGGCGACAGGCTGACCGAGATCGTGGTCGATCCCGTCATGTCCGTGCACGCGATCGTCATGTTCGTCGTGTCCTTCGTGTAGATCAGCGCGGTGGTCCCGCCCATGTCGGACTGGGTGGTGAGCTTCGCGCCCGTGCCGTCCGCCCAGGTCTTGATGACCTTGCACGCGTCCGACGGGCTGCCGGAGCCGGACAGGATGATGCTGGCGGAGTCGCCCTGATCGGAGCAGACGGTGGTCTTGAAGCCGGAGGGGGCGGTGAGGCCCCAGTCCTTGAACTTGCCGCACGCGCCATCGACAGCGGAGCCAGCCGAAGCGCCGCTGCTCGACGAGGAGCTGGATGCCGCGGGGGCCTCGGTGGGCTCGGTCGTTCCGCCGCCCTTGAGGTTCTCCATCTGCGAGGAGACCTGGTCCATGTCGCCACAGCAACAGGCCCCGATGGCGACGATGATTCCGGCGACGGGGATGAACAACTTCATGGAAAACTCCGGTGGAAGCCGCCGGATCAGCCCGGCCGGGCCGCCGCGGCCCAACCAGGTGCGCGACTGCGCGGCTTCCTACCCCGTCCAGGCGTTTCGCGCTATGCTGATTCCCATGTTCGCAGCGTTGTTCACCGCTTCCCTCACCGCGTTCCCGCTCGGATGCACCCACGCCGCCGTCGAGGACTCCGGCACGCCCGCCACCGTTGGCGACGTGCCCTACATCGGCGAACATGCCGAGCTTTCGCAGACCAGTCCGATGGGCCGGGCCTGGAAGCGCGGCATCATCCACCTCCACTCGCCCTACTCCCACGACGCGTGCGACAACAACCCGATGCCCGGCGGCGTGCCGGACGAAAACTGCCTGCAGGATCAACGGGATGGCCTGTGCGCCACCCGCGAAGACTACGCGTTCATGACCGACCATCCGGACTACGCGAGCTACCAGACCTACGAAACCATGCTTCTTCCTCGCGATGACGACCAGCTCCTCGCAGACGGCAAGATCATGACCTGCTCCGACGGCCATGTCGTGACCCTGATGCCCGGCATCGAGGACGAGCTGATGCCGATCGGCCTTAAACGCCAGGTATCTTTGGACGCCGCAGAGAACGAGCGCATCTACAACGACTCGGACCAGGAGGCGTTCGACCAGGAGCGGGCCGCGGGCGCCATCGTCATGCAGGCCCACACGGAGGGCCAGGACATCGATACGCTGCTTTCCAAGCAGGCTATGGGCCTGACCGGCACCGAGATGTTCAACCTGCACGCGATGGTGGACCCGACCAAGCGCCAGGACGATCTCGGCCTCGACGCCTACGGGTACCTCGACGACATCGCGCCGTTCCTCACCGGCACCACTCACGCCGAGCCGGACATGGCTTTTTTGGCGTTCTACCAGCAACAGGACGTGTCGATCGAGCGTTGGGATGCCCTGAACGCCGTTGGCCCGATGGTCGGCACCGCCGGGACGGACGCGCACGAAAACGCCATTCCTTCCTTGATGTCGGACGGCGAGCGCGTGGACAGCTACCGCCGGATGATGATCTGGTTCTCCAATTACCTGCTGGTCGACGGCAGCGATTCTGGGGAGCCGACCCCCAGCGACTACCAGGACGCCGTCGCCGCCGGCCGGCTGTTCGTCGCGTTTGAGATCCTCGGCGAACCTGGAGAATGGGACGTCCACTACGGGGACCTGGAGATGGGCGGCACGGCGCCGCTGGGGGACGACCTGGTCGTCACATGTCCAACCCTTTCGCCGACTTCTCCGCAAAAGGACCAGGCGCCCGACATCACCGTGGCCGTCTACAAGGACGGCGTGCTCTGGCACGACGGCTGCGGCACGTTCACGCCGACTGAACCGGGCGTCTACCGCGCCGTCGCGACCATCACGCCCTGGCAGCTCTCGGCGTTCCTCGACGATCAACAGCAGCTCATCAAGCCCACGCCCTGGCTGTACTCCAACGCGCTCAGAATCGGGCTCTGATCGGGCGTAGCGCGGGTTTTCTCGATCTTCTGGGCGGCTTGCTCGATCCCGCCCCGCTCAAGGGCTCGCGCCGAGCGCTCGCGCACGGAACGCCGCGTTGTCCCTGCGCCGATCCCGAACATGCTGTTCAGCCCGCAACCGTGCTATCTTGACCCGATCTGGAGTCCCTCATGCGCATCGCCCCGAGCCCCCGCCTTTTGGCGTTCGCCCCAGCGGTGGCCCTCGCAGCCGCGCTCGTCGGCTGCAACCACACGAAGGCGACGGACGCCGCAACGGACTCCACGGCTACCGTGGACCCCTGGGCTGGCCACGACATGGGAAGCTGGCTTTCGATGAAGGTAACGTCGGATGCAAAGCCCGCGATCGCCTACTACGACCGGACCGCGGATGCGCTCGGGTACGCCGTTGGCACGATCTCCGGCGCCAGCGTCGCGTGGGCGCGCGAGGACGTGGACAGCTACCCCGACTCCAACGGATTGAACCCGGGAGACGCCGGCAAGTACGCGTCGATGGCGATCGCGGCAGACGGCACGACCTGGATCGCCTACCAGGACACGTCCAACGGCACCCTCAAGTACGCGACCAAGCCCTCCGGCGGCGCGTGGACGACGGGCATCGCGGATTCGGGCGAGGGCCCGCACTCGGACGCCGGATACTGGGCCTCGCTCGCCCTGGATCCGAGCGGGAATCCGGTCATCTCCCACTACGACGCGTACAAGAAGGACCTGCGCGTTGCCCGCTGGAACGGCACGGCGTTCTCCGGGTCGGTCGCTGTGACCGGCACCGACTACGTGCCCGCGGATACGGCCACGACCGCGATCTCGGCGCAGGTCGGGGAATACTCCAAGCTGCTCATCGGCGCAGATGGCACGGAGTACCTGGCGTTCTACGACCGCGCGAACACCGCGCTGATGCTCGCCAGCGGCAATGGCACAAGCTGGAGCACCGAGACCGTCGACGACTCCGGCGATGTCGGCCAGTGGCCCGATCTGGCGCTGGATTCGGGCTCGCTGTACATCAGCTACCAGGACTACGGAAACCAGGACTTGAAGCTGGCGAAAGGCACGCCGGGCAGCTTCAGCGTGTCCACGCTCGACTCCGGCGACATGGTCGGCGCGGACTCGGCCATCCTCGTGAACGGCGGTGGCGTCCACATCGTCTACCAGGACGGCGAAAACAACGACATCATGCAGGCAAAGCCGTCGAGCGGGAGCTTCACCTACTCCAAGGTGTCGGGGGATTCGGGCGCGCTCGGCTTCCACAACGAGATCGCCTCGATCGGCGGCACGGTCTACGCGGCCTGCTACGACTACACGTCGCGCGCCGTCTGGTTCGGCGCGATCTGACGCTCCGAGGCCCTCCGGATGACGCTGCTCCTCGCCGGGATCGCGCTCCTGCACGTGCTTGTGCAGGCGGCGCTCGCGGGGGATCTGCGCGTGGACGTGCTGGACGTCGGCCAGGGCGACAGCATCCTCATCCGTACGCCTGCAAACAAGATAATCCTGATTGATGCCGGTGAATCCAGCGGCCACGTGGCCGACCAGCTCAAGGCGCAGGGCGTCGACCACCTCGACCTCGTCATCGCCACCCACCCGCACGCGGACCACATCGGCGGCATGGCCGAGGTGCTCAAGGACTACCCCACAAAGCTCTACGTCGACAACGGCCTCCCCCACACCACCCAGACCTACGCCGACGTGATGAGCGAGGTGGAGTCAAAAAACATCAGCTACAAGGCTGGCATTCGTGGGACCGTCTACAACCTCGACGACGGTGCGAAGCTGGAGATCCTCTTCCCCAACGGCACGCCGCTCACGGGGACGCGGTCGGATCTCAACGCCAACTCCGTCGTCACGCGCCTCACCCACGGGACCGACTGCTTCTACTTCTCCGGCGACAGCGAGGCACCGACTGAGGAGGCGCTGCTGGCCGAGGGGCTCGCGCAGTGTGACGTCCTCAAGGTCGCCCACCACGGCTCGCAGTACAGCACCACCCCCGCGTTTCTTGCTGCTGTAAAGCCGAAGATCGCGCTCATCTCCTGCGGCATCGGCAACCGCTACCACCACCCTGGGCCGGACACCGTCGAGCGCCTGCGCGCCGATGGCGACGCCATCTATCGCACCGATGAGAGCGGGCAGATCACGGTGATCTCCAGCGGGCACGGCGTGACGGTCAAGACCGCGCACGCCCCCGTCGCCGTGCCCGGCACGCCCGCGCCCTGGTACCCCACCGGAACCGGTCCCGTGGCCACAACGGGCGGCATGGCCGTCCCCGCCGCGCCATCAGCCCCGATCAGCACGACCAGCAGCGGATCTGCGCCCATCGCAACGCCCACGCCGCCTTCGTCGCCCGGCGCGCTCGTGGACATCAACACCGCCGATCTCGCCGGCCTGGAGGCCCTCCCCGGCATCGGCCCCTCAAAAGCGGCCGCGATCCTTGCCTACCGCGCGGACCACGGCGCCTTCGTCTCGGTCGACGACCTCGACAACGTCTCGGGCATCGGCCCAGCCACGATGGCAAGCCTCCGCGACCTCGTCACCGTCTCGGCACCAGCGCCCGCCACGGCCCCGCCCGAGCCGACGGCGCCGCCCGCTTCGGACACCCCCACCGACGAAACCCCAGCCGCGCCCAACCCCAGCGCCACGGCCCACCATGCGCATCACCATCGATCGCATTGAGGGCGACCGCGCCGTCCTTGAACTCGCCGGGGACGCGGGCGTCGAGCTGATCGACGTGCCCCTGTCGGCGCTGCCGCCGGGTGTTGGCGAGGGGCAGCAGGTTCAATTCGTCAGGATAGAATCGCTTGCGACGGAAGCCGAGGCCCGCCTCGCGCGTCTGAAGGCCCGAAGCCCGCAGGGCCCCGGCTCATTTGACCTCTGAACCCACAACCCCGGACATCCCTGGATGCGCTCACTCCTCGCCCGCCTCGCCCTCGCGTTCATGCTCGCATTCACCCTCGCGTCTTCCCCCCACGCCTGGGCCGCCACGATCGACATCAACACCGCGGACGCCACGACCCTCGCCACCCTCCCCGGCATCGGCCCGTCCAAGTCCGCCGCGATCATCCAGTACCGCACGGACCACGGCGCGTTCAAGACCGTCGACGAGCTCGACAACGTGCCCGGCATCGGCCCCGCGACGATGACGAACATCCGCGCGCTCGTCAGCGTGGGCGGCGGCACTGCTCCCGCGGCCACCGCTGCGCAAGCGACCACCCCGGCCGCGACCACGACAAAGGCTGCGGCCACGCCGGCCGCGACCACGTCCGCCAAGTGCCCGGTGAACATCAACACCGCAGACGCCGCCACGCTCGCCGTCATGCCCGGCATCGGCACGTCAAAGGCAGCCGCAATCCTGCAGTATCGCACAGACCACGGCGCGTTTGCGTCCTGCAGCGCGCTCTCGTCCGTCAGCGGCATCGGGCCGGCGACGATCGCCGGCCTGACGTCCTGCTGCGTCGTCCAGTAGCTCCCTAGCCCGCGAGCTGGAGCTGGGTGAACCCGAAGCGCACCTTCAACGTCATCTCTTCCTCGGTGATGTCAAGCGCGACGTCCTCGACGCCCATCTTCAGCTTGAGCGGCCCGCCCGCCGGCGAGACCATCTCCTCGATCTGATCCTTCTTGAGGATCGGCACCGGGTTGACCTTCGGCGTCTGCTGCGCGATCAGGTATTCCGCGCCGCGATTGAGCAATTGCAGGATGACGTGCTCGCCAAAGTCGACGGTCACCCCTTCCAGCGTGCCGACCAGCGCGCGGCGTTCGGCGTCGTAGTGGATGTCGCCGAGGGAGGCCTCTGCGCCGATGCGCTTTTCGATCACGAAGGGAAACTCGATGTTTTCGCGCAACAGGTAGACCTTGCCGGTCGCGACCACCTTGACGTGGGCCTCGACGCCGAAGCGCTGCTGGGCGTAGTGGAAATCGGAGCCTTCGCGGTCCACTTCCACCTTCCAGTCGCCGTTCACCCGCACAAGCTCGTTCAATATCTGGTAGACCTGCTCGCGGCGGCTCTGCCAGACATTCCCGGCGATCACCCGGCCACGATGGAGCACCTCGGGAACCTGCCGGTCCGCGAGGAGGCCCTTGACCTTCTCACGCACCTCGAGCTGTTTGAGCCCGGCTCGGACGTTCTCGACCAGGTCAAAGGTGCCGTCCCCGACCTTGTACGGGAGGCCGACGGAGAAGAGGTCGCGCCAGAGCGCCTTTCCGATGGTGAACTTGAGGTGGTAACCGTCGCTCGCCGTCGCCATCTCGGAGCCTCGCAGGGTGGAGCCGGTAGCTTAGCCGATCCCGCGCCTGTGTCGGCCCCGAGGCTACGGCGCCGTCGTCACCCAGCTCCGCCAGCGGTTTCGGGGGGCGCCGATTCGCAGGATCACGCGGCCCTGCAGCACGTTCAGCGGCACCGGACCCCACCACCGGGAGTCCAGGGCTTCGTCGCGGTTGTCGGCGCCCAGGAAGGCGCTGTCGTCGGGGACGCCGGAGCTCTCCAGGGTGTCGTCGACGGTGCGGGGCGATGGCCGGTGACGCGTCAAATGCGGCCCCTCCTTGACGACGGAATACCCGGCGTCGTCCTTGCCCATGTCGAGCAGCACCGGCTCGGCGTCGTGCACGTAGGACCCGCCGGAGTAGCTGATGGCGCCGCCGATGGCCTCCACGCGCCGAAGCGTCCACTCCGAGGGGTCAAGCGGGTCGACGACGGCGACGACGTCACCCACGACCGGCGTTCCTGGCCAGAGAACCACGGCATCCCCGGGCAAAAGGGAGGGCGCCATGCCGTCGTCGGAGACGAGCGCCGTATGGCTGCCGAGCAGCCCGAGCAGCAGCGCAAGGACCGCGACGCCGATCAGGAGGCGCATGCCCGGCCGGCCTAGGGGCACAGGTCCCCGGTGTAGGCGATGCCATTGTCGTCCTCAAGGCACTCGGCGACAGCGCCCGTGCCGGTGCCATCGTCGTCGACGACGAACCACAGCGCGGTGACCCCGACGAGGTCTGCGGTCGCGACGTCCAGCTCGATGCCCGCGCTGGACTTGCCACTGGCGATGGCATCGGGAACATCAGCAGTTTTCAGCAGGACATTTCCGCTAGAGGTCTGGCCGTAGAGCGCGACCTGCAGCCCTGCGGGGATCTCGCTCCCACCTGTGTTGTCCGCGCGCGCGACGACCCGCAGCGTACCGGCATCGCAGTCATCCGTGCAGACGCTCACGATCTCGGCCTGCAATTCGGCGTCCAGGGCAACCCCGGGCGCGGAATTCATGGCGGAGTGGAAGCTGTTGTAGACCGTGAAGTTGGGGACTGCGGTCACGGGCACGGAAAGATCGTCGTTGATGTTGGTGATCGTGTAGTCGTGCTGGTTCCATACCTTGCGCGCGGGCGCCCAGGAGTTCGTGGCATCGCCGTAGATCGACATGCCCGTGCTGTACTGGTCGTGCACGACGACGATCTCGGCGTGGCCGTCGGCGTCTACGTCCGCGATCACCGGGTAGTCGTACATCGTGTCGGAAGCATGCTCGTTCGTCTGGAATTTGACCGTGCCGTCCAGCCCGTTGTACGCGACCACCTCGACCTCGTCCTCGTACACGACCTCGGGGATGCCGTCCGCGTCAAAGTCGAAGATCGCAGCACCCGTCGCCCCGCTCATGTCGTGTACGCGCGCGGTCCAGAGCTGCGAGCCATCCTCGGCGTTCAAGGCCCACAGCGTGTTGCCACCGGAGACGATGATCTCCGCCTTGCCGTCGCCGTCGATGTCGCCGATCGCGGGAATCGGGAAGATGTTCGCCGAGGGGTTCGTGAGCGGGCCCCACATCACGCTGCCGTCCGTGTCGAACGCCTCGATGGTGTTGCCGGAGACCCGCACGAACTCGCCCTCGGGGTCGCTATCAAAATTACCCGCAGATATAGCACCTTCTCCGCCCGGGATGCGTCGAACTGTGTTGCCGTCTGCGTCGTACATCGCGTCGCCCGCGATCACCTCTTCCTTGCCGTCCAGATCGATGTCGACGACGGCGGGCTGTGCGCCCTCGCCGTAGATCCCGAAGCCGGTGTACGCCGGGCAACCGCGCCCGTACTGGCCGATGCCGCGCGTCGACAGGTCGGAATTGAAGATCGCTCGTCCGGCGATGATCTCGGGCGAACCATCATGATCCATGTCGCTGACCGAGATGCCGGTGGCATAGTCAAACGAATCATCGTCGAACATGTCGGACTCGGCGACCTCGTGGCCCTGCCAGTCATACTCGACGACGGAGTAGACGCCCGAGCCAAAAGTATAGAGCTCACTGGCATATTCGCGGACGATGAAGATCTCCGGGTGCCCGTCCCCGTCGATGTCCGCCATCGCCGGATGAGCGCCGAACCCGGTCGCCGCCCCGGACGTCTCCCAGACCAGGCCCGACCCGTCCCCATGGTACGCCGCGAGCTCCCCGGGCCCGAGAAACGCCCAGTTCACGACGATCTCAGGGATGCCGTCGCCATCGAGATCGCCCACGACGGGCAGCGAGCTGGCCTGCTTGCCGGGAACATCCCATTCGACGATCGGCGTGAAGCTGCCCACGGCAAAGTGGCATGCGTCGTTGAGCGGGACGTCGACAGCAGGGGTGGCGTCGGTGGGGCAGGTCGTGCCAGCGCCGGTGTCGACGTCGTTGGCGGCGCCCGAGTCGCCATCGAGGTTGTGGCCGGCGTTGTCCTTGCCGCTCTTCAGGTTGTAATCCTGACATCCTGCCAACGCGACGCAAGCCACCCACGCCGGGGCCAGGATGAAGCCGGAGCGGAGGGGGGTGGGACGTCGGGACATGGCGGTTCCAGGAGACGAGCGGAGGGGTAATCAGAAACCCCGCATCCGGCCCGAGCCGGCGTCAGGCGCGCGAGCGGCGGCGACCCGCAACCAGGAGCAGGCCGGCGACCATCGCACCCAGCGCCGGAACGCCGCGCACCGACGCGCAGCCAATCGCGGAGGATTGTTGGGCGTCTTTCGGGAAGCCGGCGATCGTCGTGGTCGTCACGACCGAGCCGTACGTCAGCCTCACGCTGACGGGAGACACGGTGTTGTCCGCCGTGTAGCTCAGCTCGTCGCCTACCATCTGCGTCCCATCCGGCATCACCCAGCTCGGAGTGACCCCGAGCACCATCGCGCCTGCAGCGTCCAATCCGACAGCGCCGACGAGCACGGTGTCGCCGTTCGCCACGCCGACGCCGGTGGTGTTCCCGATCACCTGCAGGCCGACGACGTCCGCGGTGTCGACCGCTTTGAACGGGACATCCGCCAGGGCCGAGCCATCGGCGAGCACGGAGATCGCCTCGTCCCCCGCCAACGTCGGCCAGACAGACATCCACTCGCGGTCCTCCCAGAGCGACGAGTCCTCGACACGAACTGATACAGTATCACTCCCGTTCGCGCCGAGGACGTGCGACGAGGCAAGGCTCCGACCGCTTGCAGAGAACCGAGCTTCAAACGCTGAATATGCACCAATGCAGATCTCCTGCGGGTTCGTCGGCGCGAAGCCCGACCCGACGTCCGTGCCGAGCTTGGAGACCAGCGTCACCGTGTCGGGCGCTGCCACCTCCAGATCCACCGTGTGCACGGTGTTCCCGTCCGGGCTGACGACGGCGAGCTGCGCCGTTCCCGGGCCCACCGCCGACCCCTCCCCGGTGAGGTTCTCCCCGCCCGCGTGCGTCGTGCTCAGCGTGATCACCGCTGGATCGGAGCTGACAATCGACCACCCCTGGAACTTCACGTCCTTGGACATGCGTCCGGACTCCCCGACGGTGAACGAAAGCTGGCTCCCCTGGGCGTAGATGTCGGCGACGTCGTCGTGATCGGTCAGCAGCGCGTCGGAGAAGTTGTCGACGACGAAGAACGCGCTGGCCGGCGGGGCGCAGCCCGCGAGCGCAATCGCAAGGATCGGGAGAAGCGCGAGGCGAACTGCGGAGGGGACGGTCATGATGGACTCCATCCCTACCGGTATAGCAACTGCGATGCCAGCGTCAACGATCGCGCTCTCTGGCCGATCGTCGCCGCCGACCCATCATTTTGCGGCGAGAAGCACGACACGCACGCCCTGCCCGTCGTTTGACGTGGCGACCCCGACCGACGAGTACCCGGCGGCGAAAACGGCGCGCTGGTCCGGCGACCACCACATCGTCTCCAGGCAGTCCCGCAGGCTCTGCGCACGACAGTCCGCGCCACTCGCCCCCTCGACGAAACCGGCATGGCGGAGAAGCAGGGTCGGCGACTCGGCGGTCCCCCCGGCGGCCAGCGCCCGCAAGCGCACGCGTGCGACGGAGTCCATCGTAGCGTCGCGGGTCGGCGGGTCGCGTCCGTACCAGGCCCACACCGCGGCAACGGCGTTGAACGCCGCTGTTTCAGGATCCGCCCCGGAGAGTGAGCCGACGAACGGCGGCTTCTCAGGCGTCGCCACGCCTACATAGACCGGCAACGTGGCGACCACATGCTCCGCGTCGAACGCCTGCAAGAGCCACTCGCCCTCGCGATCGAAGACGAGCCCGTCCCCAAGCGCGCGGACTTCCCCCGACGGGAGTGACGCCCGCCACGAGGGGCCGGACAGCGCCAGGTGGTCCCCGACCCTCGCCTCGCGAGGAACCGCCGGCAGATCCGGCCCACCGGCCCCATGCAGGACGACCCAGATGTCGTCGTCCGGCCCGCGCGCGCGGACCAGTCCGACATCGCCGGAGCTGGGAAGGGTCAGCGTCGGCCGCTGCTCGTGGGGGGCGTGCACGACGTCCAGCCCGAGCACCGGAAACGGGTAACCCGCACGCACCGCGGCCCAACGCGCGGCCGAAAGGTCGACGTCGCCACGCGTGGAGATCGTGAGCGCAAGCGCCGAAGCTGCGCCTGAGAGCACCTCCTCCCATGGGCGCCCTTCCAGCACCGTCGTGACCAGGGGGTCAACCGGCGTTGCCACGTGGTGGACGTACAGGTCGGCAACCGGCGCGGGCAGGTGTGGCGCCGCGGGCACCGCTGGCGCGACAGCGACTGGTGCCGGGTGATGCGCCGCGCACGCCGTGAGGAGGACGAGTGCAGCGAGGGGGCGAGTTGGACTCATCGACGGGACGTAGCCGGAACCTGCCTCCCAGGCTGGTGATTCTTTGTCTCGCGATGGGGGGCCGACACGGGCGGCAACCGCGCTTTCTGGATACCGGCCGGCACATCAAGGAGCCTCTCATGGCGGACATCGAGATTACCGAGGCGACAGTGACTGCCGGTCGTATCGAGCGCCTGCAGGTCCGATTCCACGGCGCCGCGCCACGCACGATCGGCCGCGACGTTGCCCTCGCCTGGGCTCGCGACGGCCACTCCCTCATCCCCGTCGCCGGACACGGCCACGACGTCGCCCGCGGGAGCGTGCTGACCGTGGTGGAGGTCGGCGAGGACGTGTTCCTGCGCACCGACACGCGGGTCGAGGCGCTGGATCTGGTGACCTTTCCGGGCGAGCACGGGTAGGCTCAGGCTCGCCCGGTCGTCCATTTTCGCCAGCGTTCGTCCTCCGCCTGGTCGGTGAACAGCGGGTGGTCGTCAATCGTGTTGCGAAGCCGACAATGCAGGAGCCATGGCCCGTATTCCGCCGGTGACCGCCGGATCTGCGCCTCGGCAAACGCCAGCACACGCTCGGCTGCGTCGGGGGCATTGGGCGGGATCGGCTCGCCGATGGTGCAAACGGCCGGCCCCACGTCCGGCACGGTGTTGTAGCAGGGCACGATCATCGCCCCGGTAGAGGCGGCGATTCGCCAGGCCCCCGGGTTCAGGAGGGCCTCGCGCCCGAGGAAGCGATGCGGCTGCCACTTGTTCCCGATCCGGCCGTCAAACGCGATCCCCACGAGCTCATTACGGGCGAGCGTGCGGTATAGTTCGCGGGCCGGCTTGGACAGGGACAGGAAGGTGCCTCCGGTCTGGTCCTCGTCCTGCTCCCGCGCGTCCCGCACCGCCTGCCGCCACTTGTTGTGCCCAAGCAGGCGGTTGTGCGCCTCCGCAACGTCCTTCGGTGCGAGGCCGCGAGCGGCATATTGTGTATATGGATACCCGTTTTTCACCAGCCACGCGAGCATCAACATGACCGCGCCAGCGTGGGGGTACACCCAGACCACCCCCTTCCCGTGGGAGAGCGCGCTGTCCAGATGCTCGCGGCCTTCCACGCGCACAAATGGCTCCAGCGTCTCACGCGTGAACCGCCCCAATGCCAGCTCCGTCACCGCCACGCGGTACTGAACCCGCAGCGCGCGGTCCACCTGCGGCTCAAGGCCACAGCGCAGCAGCTCGTCCTCCATCAGCCCCCGGCCGGCCCGCCAGACCCGGGGCACCAGTCGATCCGCACGGTGGAGCGCGTGGAAGACACCGGGGCGTTCCGGGTCGAGAATGCGACGGAGTTGGACGTAGAATCCGAACCGCGCGACGTCCGCTCCCGTCGTGAGCCCCTGGGCGATGGGCCCCAGCCCCCTCATCGCCCGTCGCCGAGCGCCGCGGCTGCTCGCGCCACCTCGACCCGCACCATCCGCTTCCGCCAGGTCGCTGCCGGCAGGTGCGTCGACAGTGGCTGCGAGGCCCGAAAGGCCGCCTCCGCCAATGCCGTGGGATCCTCGGCCTCCACGAAGAGCGGCGACGAAGCCACCGCGCTGATCACCGCGGCCCATGGCCCATCAGCCACCGGCGCCCTCACGGCCACGAGCACCTGCGCGTAGTCAATCGCCTGCCGCGTCCGCAGCTTCCGATGCCCGACCCGCGCCTCCGCCAGGGGTAGACGCACGGCCACCAGGACCTCATCCCGGCCTACCCCGTGCCAGGCCATCCCGTCATCGCGATACATGTCAGATACTTTTCTCAAGACAACACCGCGAGTCGACTGGAATTCGACCTCGGCCCCGTAGAGCCAGAGCGCGGGTACCGTGTCCGCCGACTGGGTCGCATAGCAGCCGCGCCCCTTCGGCGCGACGTGGCAGACGGTGCCCTCGCGCTTGAGGCAGTACCCCAGCGATGCCCGCCATCCCGCTGGCTGGTTGTAATACAAACAACGCGTATCAAGCATCAGGTTCCCACCGAGGGTCGCCATCGACTGGATCGTCGGGGTCGCCACGGTGAGGCAGGCGTCGGATAGCGCAGGAAACTGCTCGCGGACGGTCAGGTTGGTGGCGACCTGGGCAAGCGTCGTCGCAGCCCCGATCCTCACCACCCCGCCTTGGACGGTCACGCCGCGCAACCCCAACCGGCGAATCGACACAAGATGCCGCGGCTCAAACAGCCGTTGCTTCATGG
This sequence comes from uncultured Pseudomonadota bacterium, assembly GCA_903844155.1. Taxonomy (GTDB): domain Bacteria; phylum Myxococcota_A; class UBA796; order UBA796; family SXON01; genus CAIUMM01. The sequence goes on from CAIMSU010000213.1 coordinate 39,793, forward strand.
ACACCAGGAGGTCCGTACCCCCGGCAATGAGTTGGGACCCGGGCTCGGCGAGGAACCGGGAGGCGTCGCGCACATCGTTTGGCGCTGAATACTCGAAACGCGGGAGGGGCAGCATCAAGCGCTCCCCGCGCGGCGCCTGGCCGTGGTCAGGGCCGCGAGCACCACATCCGGTGTGAACGGGGGCTTGGTGAACCACAAACCCGTCGCGTCGTGGAGGGCGTTTGCGATCGCCGGAACGGTGGAGAGCTGGGGACCTTCGCCCGCCTCCTTCGCGCCAAAGGGACCGTTCGGGTCATGGGTCTCCACGATGAACGTGCAGATCTCTGGTGTCTCGTGCACGGTCGGCACCTTGTACTCAAGCAGGCTGGGCACCGCCATCAGCCCACCCCGGTACCGCTGCTCCTCGTAGAGCGCCTCGCCAACGCCCATGTAGACGCAGCCCTCGATCTGCCCCTCAACAACCCTCCGGTTGATCGCGCGACCACAGTCATGCGCGACCCAGATCTTTTCGATGGTGACTACGCCCGTCTCCACATCCACCCCCACCTCCGCCACCTGCGCCGTGAACGAGTACGCCGGGGACGGTCCGACTGACTGCCGCCGGAACCGGCTCCCGATCTTGTGCGGCTTGTACCCCCCGACCTCGCCGATCGGCCCGAACATCTCCTCCGCGAGCCAGACGGCGTCAACGAAGGTCAACGCCCGCTCCGGAGCTGCATCGACGTACACTTGCCGCCCCCGAAACACCAGCGCGCCAACCTCAACCCCGAGCTTCACAGCCGCCGCCCGCGCGATCTTGTCGCGCACCTTGTCCGCCGCCGCGACGCAGGCGTTGCCGGCCATGAACGTCACGCGGGAGGAGTAGCTGCCGAGGTCCACGGGCGTAAGCGAGGTGTCGCCTTCAATCACGCGAACGTCGTCCGGCTCGATCCCCAGCCGCTCCGCGCAAAGCGCTGCCAGCATGTGGATACTGCCCTGGCCGCAATCCGCGGTGCCCGAAAATAGCGTCACTTCCCCGGATCGATCGACCTTCAGTTGTACCGAGGATTGAGACAGCTCATTCTGATACACGGGATGCAACGCCCCACACATGTACGCCGAAGCCGCGAGGCCGATCCCCTTCCCCGGCCCCAGCTTCCCGCGCTTCGCAGCGTAGCCACTGGCCTCCACCACTGCGGCGATGCACTCCTTCATCCCGACCGACGTGACCTTCAGGCCGTTGCACGTCTCGGTGTCCGGCTCGATGCAATTCGCCGTCCGCATCGCCGCCGGATCAAGCCCCAGCGCCAGCGCCGCCCGGTCCACGTGCATCTCCAACGCCAACCGCGGCTGGATGGCACCATGCCCGCGTTTCGGCCCGCACGGCGGCTTGTTGGTGTAGAGCCGGTGCGACTCAAACCGGTAGTTCTCCAGCGTGTACGGCAGCGGCATGAAAACGCCGAGGTAGTAGCTGGTGACGACGCCGTAGCTGGCGTACGCACCGCCCTCCGCCCAGGCCTTGAAGTCCACGGCCGTGATGCTCCCGTCCTTCTTGAACCCCATCTTGAGCCACATCCGCGCGGGATGCCGGCCGCGATGGGTGTAGAAGACCTCCTCGCGTTCCAACGCGATCTTTACCGGGCGACCCAGCTTCCTCGCAAGGTGCGCCGCCACGATGTCCGTGCAGAACGGGTCGCACTTGCCGCCGTAGCCAGCGCCGACGGTCGGCTTGATGAGCCGGATGTCCTGCTCGCGCATGCCGAGCACGTGCGCGACGTCCCGGTGCACATAGTGGGGGTTCTGCGTGCTCGACCAGAGCACAAGCTTGCCGTGCCCCTCGGGGCAGGCGAGCGCCACGTGGGCCTCGAGCGGTACGTGCGTGCTGCCGGGGTACTCGTAGGTGTCCTCGACGACGAGATCAGCCTCCGCGAATCCCTTTTGGACATCCCCGTACTCCTGGAAGACACGCCGGAGGATGTTCGATGGCTTCCGGGAGGCCTCGTGGATGTGCGGTTTGGACGGGTCGAGAGCGTCCTCGATCGTGAAGATCGGCGTAAGCGGCTCGTACTCCACGCGCACCAGGCGCGCAGCCCGATGGGCGGTCTCCTCGTCCACCGCGGCGATACATGCGATCGGCTCGCCGATGTATCGCACCTTGCCGATAGCCATGGCCGTCTCATCCTGCGCCACCGGAATCACACCGTACCGCTTCGGTAATTCCGGGCCGATGGCGACGCCAACGACCCCGGGTAGCGCCATCGCAGCCGACATATCGATCGATACAATCCAGGCATGCGGGAGCGTTGACCGGACGAACTTGCCGTGCACCATGCGCGGGAGCACGAGGTCGTCCGTGAACTGGGCAGCACCCGTGATGCGGGAGAGACCGTCCACCTTGCGCTCCGAGCGGCCGAGCACGCCGCCCTCCGCGGGCTCACCGGAGTGGGTCGGGTAGACCGCCCAGGACGGTCGCTCCGCAGGATCGCTCATTCCGGTTCGTCCGTGTGCGTCGCACCGTTTGCCGCTGCCACCTGCCGCGCCGCAGCGAGGATCTTGGTGTACCCCGTGCACCGGCAGATGTTCGACCCGAGCGCCCGCCGGATCGCCGTGTCATCCGGGCACGGCGTCTCGGTGTACAGATGTGACAAACAAAGGATGATTCCAGGCGTGCAGTAGCCACACTGACTCGCAACATGCGTATCGAACGCCGCGATGATCGGCGCCTCCGCAGGCCCGCACCCCTCGATGGTCCGGACAGCGCCCTCGACCTCGACAGCCAGCGTAATGCAGGAGAGACGCGGCACCCCGTCGACCAGCACCGTGCAGGCCCCGCAGTCACCAACGTCGCACCCGTGTTTGGACCCGGTCAGGCGCAGGTCCTCTCGCAGAAAATCGAGCAGGGTCCGCGACGCGGAACACAACCGGCGGACGCGCTCGCCGTTCACGTCGATGTTGACGATCACCTCGTCCCCTGCAGGCCCATCAGGGGCCCGTCCTGGGCCCAGCTCCGGGGCAGGCGACTCAAACTCGGACATCCGGCATCCTCAAACTGCCTCTATCCGGTTGATGCCTTTCCCGGCCATGATAGCCGCGCGGCCACCCCCCAAATCCGAGGCTTTCATGCGCATCCCCTCCGTTCTCCCTGCCTTGTCGCTCGCCCCCCTCTTCGGCGCCGGCTCCCTGCTCCTGCTTTCAACGCTCAGCGGCTGCGCGAACAAGGTCACCTCGGCGGGTGACACCTCACTCACCGCCGATAGCGGCGGCGGCGACACGGATACCGACACCGACACGGATACCGACACCGACACCGACACCGACACCGACACGGACACCACCTGCACCGCCACGATCGTTGGGTTGAGCCCCGCCGACGGCTCCGCCGGCGTCGCCATCGACGCCAGCATCAGCGCCTCGTTCTCCGAGGCCGCCAACGCCGGCACCATCAGCCTCACGGACAGCACCGGCGCAAACGTCCCCGGCACTTCCGCCCTCGCCGGCGACCACATGAGCGTCGCCTTCACCTCCGATTCGGCGCTCGACCGTTCGGCCACCTACACCGTCACCGCCGGCGTCTGCGACTCCACCGCGAGCGGCTCCTTCACCACGGCGGGCGAGAGCACGACCGTCGACCTCACAGGGTACACCTACGACCTCGACATGAAAGGCACCGGGGTTACCTGGGTTTCTCCGAGTGCCGGCCCCACCCTGGTCGGCTACCTCGACACCAGCGACCTCCTCATCATGGTGCAGAGCATCGGCGCCGACATCGACACCGTCGCCGCAGCCGGCAAGTACTACGGGACCACGCTGAAGCAGTATTCCTGCGCCTACGCCATCGATTTCGACCCCACCAGCTTCGCCGGAAACCCGGCGTTCACCGCTGGTCCCATGGACACCGCGCTGTCGAGCGGCGGCACGAGCATCCCCGTGTACGGCCTGACGTACAGCGGCAGCTTCAACACCGACGGCACGGCGCTCGAGAACGTGGAGATCAAGGGCACCATGGACCTCGCCGGCCTCAACGCCCTCGCAGAGTCCAGCTTCGGCACGGACATCTGCACCGCGCTCGGGTTCTTCGGCGACTCCTGCGAGACCTGCCCGGATGGCAGCGCGGATTGCGTCGCGCTGGACCTCAAGGACACCTCCGCACCCTACCAGTCCGGCCTGTCGATCGACGCCGCGATCGACCCATCGACCGACTCGCACTGCAACTAGCACGGGTCGTTGAGGGTTCTTTGGGCGGCTCGCCCCTCGTGGGGGCGGGCCACCGATCGCCCGTGGAACGCCGCGTCGCCCCCGCGCGGGGTCACGCGCGCAGGGCCATGACCCTCGCGTAGATTTCACGCCGTGGAAGTCCGGTTTCGGCCGCAACCACGTCCCGCACCCGGCGCGCGTCTATGCCCTCCGCGAGCAGCGCTCGGATGCGCGCGTCTGCGTCGATGGTCACGGTTTCCCCACGTCCTACGAGGAGAACTACCTCCCCGCGCGTCTCAGCACCGAGCTGTTGGAGCGCCGCTGAGGCCCGCCCCGAGATCCACTGCTCGTGCGCCTTTGTGAGGTTGCGCGCCACAACGACCGCCCGCTCCGGCCAGATCGCCGCGATGATCCTCAAGGTCTCCGCCAGCCGACGCGGCGACTCGTAGAAGATCAAGGTGCCGTCGAACCCCGCGAGCGTCGCGAGCTGCGCCCGGAGCGCCGCCTCCCCCGCTGGCAGAAACCCGCCGAACGCAAACTGATCCGTCGGAAGCCCGCTTCCAACCAGCGCCGCGATGAGCGCGCACGCGCCCGGCAGCACGTCCACCGTGAACCCCGCCGCACGAGCGCGCGCGACGACCCGGAAACCCGGGTCCGAGATCAGCGGCGTCCCAGCGTCCGAGACCAGGCCAACGCTCCGGCCGGCGTGCAGGTGCGCGAGGATCTCGTCCGCGCGCGCCTCCTCGTTGTGATCGTGGCAGCTCCGCGTCGACCGCGCGATGCCCAGCGTCCGCAGCAGGTCGGCGGTGACGCGAGTGTCCTCGGCGTACAACTCGTCCACGTCGCGGAGCATCCGGAGCGCTCGGAGCGTGATGTCGTCGGGGTCCCCGATGGGCGTCGGGATGATCACCAGGCGCCCGGCGGGACCGGGCTCGCTCAATGGGACGCGCGGCTGGCCAGCGCGATGTCGGTCAGCCCGGCGGTCCGGCACTTCGCGATGACCTTCATGATGAGGTCGTACGTTGCCGCTTGATCGCCCCGGATCACCACGCGGGTGATGTTCCCGGTGGCTTTTGCCGCCGCGAGCTTGTCGCTCAGCGCGTCCATGGTCGTCTCGTCAGAATCCACGAAAAGCGTGCCGTCCGGCAGGATCGAAACGACGACATCCTTGGGCACAAGCGGCGAATCGCCGGTCCCCTGCGGCGTCTGGACCTGCAAGGCGCGCTCCGACTGCAACCCCTTGGTGCTCTGGCTGGAGGCCTTCTCGGCCTCGACCATCGAGCTCGAAACCACCATGAAGATGATCAGCAGCACCAGGAAGATGTCCGTCAGCGGCGTGATGTTGATCTCGGCGAAGATGGCTTCGTCGTCGCCGTCGTCCCCGCCGGAGCTACTGTACGGAGCTGCCTGCACCCGCGCTCCCCTGATCGCCGCGAACGCGGATCAGCTCCAGGCATTCGTCCGCGGCAAAGCTCAACCGCCGCGCCACCGCGCCGCCCAGGTTCTGCAGCACGTTGAAGAGCACCACGGCCTCCAACGCCACGAACAAGCCCACCGCCGTGGCGATTAGCGCCTGCGAGATGCCAGTCGACACGACCGCAAACCCGCCCTGGCCCGACTCGCCGATCGCGCGGAAGCTCCCCATGACGCCAACGACGGTGCCAAGCAGCCCGACGAACGGCATGAGCGCGCCCGCGGTCCCAAGGATCCACAGCCAGGACCGGTACGACGCCACTGCACGGCGTTGCTCGCGGGCAATCGCCATCCCCGGGTCCCCGGCAACCTTGCCAGTCGCCCGGTCCAGGCCCGCCACGAACACGCGCCGGATCGGCAGCCCAACGTCGCCGCAGCCCTGCCGCGCCTCGTCGAACTTACCGAGGCGAAGCGGCGAAAGCACCCGCACCTCCACCGTCCGCATCGCCCAGAACCCCCGCGCCATCATCAGCAGGCGCTCCAAAGCCACCGCCACGATGAACACCGACGTGAGCACCATCAGGATCATCAACGGATCTTCCTGCAAGCGCGCCAGCAGGAGCTCAAAAGTAGACGACATCGCCCACCCGCTTAGCCCGCTTCCCCGCCCGCCGCGACCTTCCAGACCATTCGCGACACCCAGCCCCACCTATCAAAACCGACGACGTCGCTTTTCATAC
>CAIMSU010000214.1 GCA_903844155.1 uncultured Pseudomonadota bacterium
AGATCCGGGAGGCGGGGGCGATCAGGATGCGGCTCGGGGACGAGCGGCGGCGGGGACTACATGATCGCACATCTGCTCCTTCATGTGTCCGCGCGCGCGAGGGTTTTTACAGCGGGCTCAAGTATGACTACCTCCTGCGCGCGGTGGCGTATTGCTCGCATTGCAGCCAAAAGCTCCGGGGGCAGACGACCGTGGACGGTGTCGCCCGCTATCGCTGCGAATTCGCGAACCGTGACCAGGTAAACTGCGAGCGCTGCACGGGGCGAAAGAGCATCCGCGCCGACGAGCTGGAGCCGCTGGTCTGGCGGTACGTCAAGCAGCTCATCACCGAGCCGGGCTACTTCCGAGCCGAGGTCGAGCGGGCGGTGGACGCCGACGCGAAGAAGAACGCGGTCGGGGCCGACGTCGCGCGCACCCTGCGCGCTGACCTGGAACGGCTCGCCTTGGAACGCGGCAGGATCCAGGCGGCCTTTCGGAAGGGGCTCTACACGGAGGACGAGCTGGCCACGGAGCTGGAGACGATCGAGCGGGAGCGCGCCCCACTCCTGAACCGGCTCGAACTCTCCCAGACGGACGAGCGCAATCATGGCGCGCGGTCCGCGCGGCTCGCTGCGGTGGACAAGCGGCTCGCGTCCATGCGCGCGGCGGTCGAGACCGTGGACCGGGACCAGCAGCGGGCGATCATCGCGGAGCTGATCGAGCGGGTCACGGTGGACACCGAGACGCGCGAAGTCGAGATCCGGGTGCTTGTGGGAGACGCGCCCGCAATGGATGAGGACCGCTCGCCGGGAACGACGGGCGGTGACGGCGGGGCCGGCCCTTCGCCGCACGGCTCAAAGGGTGGGCGGCGGAAGGGCGGCGTGGCCGCACTCCGTTACGGTAACGAAGTCTCTTGTGGATCAATCCCCTTTCCTCGGGGACGGGGAAGCCCGGCGGGAACTTCGCGGTCGCACCCTGGATGGAGAGCCCGCCCCAGCCCGAGTAGCCGGCGATCACGGTGCGCTCGTCCGCGTTCGGGGCGCGCTTCTGGGCGTAGAGGTTCGCGGCTGTCGCCATCGCGGCGATGTTGCCTGCCGTGCGGCGGGAAGCGGTCCAGAACTCCGGAATGTCCTCCTGGATGAAGCTGGCGTTGTTCGCGGCTTCCATGCGCCGGAGCATCGGCCCGAGGTTCTGCTCGATGACAGCTTCGAGCAGCAGCCGGTTGCGGTCGACGAAGTCGTCTAGGTACGCGATGTCCACGCCGCGGGGGAGGCGTGTCCTGACGATGGGGACGACGGCGTCGAGGAGCTGGGCGGCGGCGGTCATGGGCAGGCTCCGGCGTGGTTGCGATGGGGCAGCGCCACGATAGGGGCGAGCCAATGTTCTTGGCCTTCATCGCCGGCCCGGCCTTCGCGATCACCTGCGAAGACGTGATGGGTCTGGTCAACGGTGGCGTGGCGACCGATCTGGTGGTGGCGACGATCGCCGCAGCTGCGCCGGGCCCGTCTGCGGCCGACGTGAACTGCCTCATCAAGCATGACGCCCCCGTGGCTGTCGTGCAGGCCGCGCGCGCGGCCGAAGCAGTTGAGCAACCGGTTGCCGCGACCGCCGCAGCCCCCGCCTGCGGCGGACACAACGTCCATGTGACCACGACCGGCCTCACCGCGGACTTTGTGGCGGTCTTCACCGATCGGGCATCTGCGTTCGCCGCCTACCTCATGCAGCGCTGCAGTACAATCGGGGCGTCGTCGGGCTTCGACATCGTCGCCTCGTTCGACGGTGCCACGTTGAGCATGATCGTGGTGGATCCCGCTTTCACGCCCACCTCCTCGTCCTTCGCTGCTGGTCAGCGAATGGGCCTGAATGGCATCGCGATGTACCGACCGACGGCTCTGGCAGCCGCCCTCATGGGATGGACTTGGGGAAGCGTGATGCACCGGGCGGGGGACGACGGCCTGCGGCGGGCAGTTGTCGCGGCCCAGTACGCCGTGCTGTACCGACGCCCGGACGTGAAGCAGAGCCTTTTGTTCGGCTTCACCGACGTCCAGGGACTCATGTACCCCCAAAGGACGGTCGTGCTCTACGCCGGGACCAAGACGATGTCTTTCGAGACTTCCGCAAACTGGTCTTTGTCCCCCAACGACTACTTCCCGGTGGCCGCCCCGAGTGTTCCGGATCTCGGCGGCAGGCTTCCGGGAACGGACGCGGTCTACCGGTTCTTCGACGTTCCGGTGCCTCAGTAGGTTGGACTGTTCGCACAGGCCTGGCTGCTCCGCCAGCCTCGCAGACCCCCGCGCTCCCCTGACGGTCTGGTACTCGGCCGAATTCCTTCGAAGTCGCTCCGCCGTCCGCATCGGGTCCATCACCTCGGGCTCCCCCGTCACAAACGCAACGACGCCGGGCACGACCGCCCTCAGAAAGTGCCGGAACGTCATGGCGTCCCCCCGACCATCGGCTCGCCGGTCAGACCAGGCATCAGCACCTTCACCACCTCTTCCGCCTCCCTCGGATCCACCCCACGCTCCATTGCGAGGATCGCGATCACGAACATGTTGCAAAGCCAGAGCAGCAGCACCACCCACGGCACCCAGCGGAACGGCGGGCTGTTCCGCACCTCGCGCAACTCGGCCTTGAGCTCGCCCAGCGCGGCCACAACTGCGGCTCCGTTGGCCCGGATCTCCGTGACCAACGCGGCCTCCAGCGGCGTCAGGAACCCGTCCGCGAGCTGCGCCTCCATCACCGGGCGCGGCCCGACCGCAGGCGCGGACGCAGGTGGGATTTGACCGGGCGGGGTGACCGCCTCCGCCACGGTGTCGGCGTTCATTGCCCACCTCCCATCGACTGCGCCGCCTGCTTGATCGCGTCCGCAAAGGCGTTGACGAGCAGCTTGTCCTTCTCTGGATCAACCTCGGCTCCCTTGGGCTTCCGCGTCCGCGGGGCCTTCGGCGTCGTCGGCACCGCCATCGGCGGAGCGGCGGGCGGCCAGGTCGGCTGCATCGACACCGTGGGCGTGGCGGCTTTTGCGCGCCGCAGTTCGGAGGCGGGCGCGGTGTCGCTCAGGTCGCTGCCCTCACGCGCGATGTCCACAGTGCCGTCGGACCGCACGTCGCGGACGACCCAGGTCTGGCCCTGCCAGGTCACCCGGTCGCCCCAGGTCCAGCCCGACTCCCGACTCCCGATGCCGGTCGCCACGTCCTGCGGGGTGCGGGCGGCCTTGCCGAGCTTCTGCTGGCCCGACGCGCACGACTTCGCGGCCCGGGCGGCGGCGAGCGAGACGCGCTCGGAGATCCGCCGCAACGTCGTCACGATGTCGGGCTTCTCCCCGCGCGCGATGGCGTCCCACGCCTGGGTGTAGGCGTCCGCGCCCCGGCGGAGGTCCTCGTACGCCATCTCCTGCTCTTTGCCAGAACAAAGCGGCGAACTGACCAGCGCCTGGGCGTGCCTGAGCAGCTTGCCAGCGCGGGTGAGCAGCTCCGGGGCCTCGGTAGAGCCCCAGAGCGAGTGCGACAGCTCCTCAATGGCGGCGGCCTCCTTCTCCATGCCCGACGCGATGCGGGCGACTGAGGTGGGACAGGACGGCGTCTCCGGGATGGGGATGGCGTCGAGCGAGGGGACGACGTTGACACCCGGCATCGCCGTCAGCCCGAAGCCGCTCGCGATCTCGGGCGAGACCGATGCGACCGGAGCCTTTCCGTGGGTGAGCGCACTGGCGTGCTTGTCCGCTTTGCCCTTCTCCCTCGCACCAAACTTCGCGACGACCGCGCCGACGTCGTTGACGACGACCCAGCCGTCCGCCTGTTCGACGGCCTTGAAGCTCGACTTCCCCTTGTACCGTCCGGTCGGGTCCTTCGGCTCGTTGGGCGGCCGAACGGGGTGCTGCGCGCCGTAGTCCGCGTCGACCGCGCCGCGCCGGTGGGTGTCCCGGTAGCTGCACGCCTCGCTGACGAGGCCGACCACGAGGCCCATGCCCGCCGTGATCGCTTCGGTGAGCCCGGAGCGGGTGACCGCCTCCTGCTTGGCCTTCGAGAACCACTTTTGCGCGCGCTCGAAGTTGGCGGTCCAGCGACCGTCCGGCGTCGAGGTGACGTGCAGGGTGCCGTAGGACGCGACCTTTCGCTCCAGGACGACCGAGGGCGTCCCGTCGGTGCAGAACAGGGTGCCCTTCCAGAGGCCGCGGAGGGTGGCGGGACCGGCGGGCGGAGGACCCGCCTTCATCTTGCGGATCTCCGCGACGGCGTCCGCGGGTGCGGTGTCCAGCTCGGGCGCGTGAGACGGCGCGAGGCCCAGATCGGTGCGCCACACCTTCGCGGGCTGCTTCTTGACCTGGTGGACGAGCAGCGCGGTGTTGTCGCGCGGGCGCATGATGAACGCGACCTCGCCGCCGCAGCCCTGCCCGTAGGCGAGCATCACGCGGGGAACGTCCTCGTCGGCACCAACGATGTTCAGGCGGAACTTTTCCATGTGGGGTCAGCCTTTCCC
>CAIMSU010000215.1 GCA_903844155.1 uncultured Pseudomonadota bacterium
CCCACGCGCGAGTTCCTCGTAGGGGTCGAGTCGCTGGCGGGCGCGGCGTGGGCTCGTGTCCGCCCCGACACCACGCTGCCGCCGCTGGCCGCGAACGCGGCGTCCGCCGTCCACATCCCGGGCTGGGACGGTGCTTGATCCCGTCCGCGCGCGCGCCGAGGCCGACGCCGCGGAGCGGCGAGGCGCGGGGACGCTCTGGGCGGCGGGGCCGGTGGCGTGGGACACGGTGTCCGCAGGCACGGTCTCCCAGCCCGAGGTCATGCCCGTGATGGAGGATGGCGGCGAGGCGGAGCGCGGCCGGCCGCGCGTTGCCGCGCTTCCGCGAGCGGTGCCGCCACGAGCCACCGTCGAGGCACCGCCGGGAACGCAGGAGGTGCCGACAGCGCTGCTCGCGGCGATCCTCGCCCGCCTGGAGATGGCTCCGGCGACGACCAGCGGCTTGCCCAGTTGGCTGGCCGAGGCCATCGGGAACCCGCTGACCTACGACGCGGCGGCGGCGAACCGGAAGGACGTGTGCGTGCGGGTGGAGCCTGCGCTTTATCGAAGGTTGCGGGCGATGAAGGAGCGCCTTGGGCTGCGGACGACGGCGGGGGCGTGGGAGTACGTCTTGCGCGCGGGGCTGGCGGTGGCCGAGAAGCAGGTTCACCGAGAATAGTAGCTGCGCTGGGCGAGCGCGGGGCATCGTAGGTGGCGCAGGGGGCGTGCGGCGCGATGCTGCACGGGGCGGACGGAAACGCGAACGGGCAACGCCTGCTGGGCCGGAAATATTTTTTCGTTGGCTAATAAAGGCTGTACCATACTTATTCGCCGACGCGCCCCACATTGATCCGGGCGACTGTGCCGTCTTGCCGACTTCGTGGTAAGGAGATCGAGTCCCCGGAGCCAAGATGGCGCAGCGTCAAGTAGTCAGAGTCCGTCTTCAACTCTCCGCAACCAGCACGGTCGAGCTCTGGGTCGATCTGATGCCGTTTCTCCCGAGCATCGGGATCGGGCGGGTGCGGGGCCGCACGGTCTTGTGCGAGAAGACCGGCACGTTCCAGTGCCGCCCCGGGATCCAGACCCACACCGGCGACCCGGAAGCGCCGGACGCGCCCATCTTCATCACCACGGGAACCGGGGTGGCGCAGTTGTCAGCAGTCGGCCGCAACTTCGTGGACTTCGATCCCGGCAACGCCAACAACGGGAACATCACGACAAAGCAGGCGTTTCGTCTTGGTCTTCTCTACTCGAGCACCGGTGCCAGCGTCGTAAGGGGTGATGTCATTGTGGAACTTTCCATCGACGCATAGCGCGCGGATCATCACGATCCGCGCGGCGGCAAGGTCATGGTAATCAGCCGGACCGATGCGGTTTCTTTGTGGGAGGGGGCACCTCGATTCTTGCCCCAGCAGTCGTCGCCTCACCGGGAGGCCGGCGCATCTGGCACGTTGGCGTTCCTTCAGGGGCGGGGACTCGTGCAGGCCGACTGCGATTGTGGGACCGCCTGCTGCTCGGCATCGGATCAGGGTGACGTGTCTTTCCCTACGTCAGCCGCATGGCGGTCCCTTGCGAGCGACGCCGCGCCCCCAGGCCGGCACGGCGCGGTCGGGTTCGGCGACTTGCCGCAGGAGCCAGTCGTGAGGTTCGTCAGCGTGTGGCGTTCCCGCGACACTCCCCTCAGTGGCGGCACCGCGGAAACCGCGTCGGCGGGAGGCGTTGGATCGTTCGGGATCGGGGACTTCGGCGAGGCCGCCGACACTGGCGGCTGGCGCCAGAGTGCTCCGGGGGTTTCGCGATCCGCGCCCTCTGCCACGGGAGACATAGCCTGGACGGGTCCGCCGGCTGCGTTCGGGGTGGGAGACCTCGGAAACACGCCGGATTCCGGGGGCGACCCCCCGCCGCCAGGTCCGCCTCCTCCTCCGGGGGGTGGACTGAGCGGGTTTTTCGGCATCGACTTCTGCAGCGACGATGATCAGTTCGATGCCCGCGCCTTCGGCGCCGACGGGGGCGGGTGGCCAGTCGTCACCTGGACGAACTTCGAGGGGGTTTGGACCTCGACCGAGGACCAACCCGAGGGCACCAACCACGACCACGCCATCGCGGATACGACCGCGCAGCGAACCAGCCAGGCGGCCGTAGGTTGGCAGAGCCTTTTCGGCGGGACCGCGTACGACTCTGGAAGCCTCAGGCTCTACGTTTCCGCGAAAACCCCGGCGCAAACCGGTTCGGCGGACCCGAGCGGCAACACCGAGCGGGGCAGTGAATACTCGTTACTGTCGACGAATGGGGTCGACTTTCAGCTTGAGGCAACAGTGCTCTGGTGGATTTTTCTCCCCACGCCGCGTCTGAGCGACGGTGAGGGGCAGGCGGAGTCTTACCTCGACGAGGACGGGACGATCTGGATGTACTACAACACCAACGGTTCCGACGGGGATGGCGTCTATGTAAAGACCAGCACCGACGGAGTTTCCTTCGGGACCGAAAGTTCGACGGGCCTGAACGAGAGCACTGTGGGGAAGGCCGGTCTTACGGGCTTGAGTGTCGTCAGCACGCGCCGATTGGCAATCGGCAATCGAGCCTACCGCGGATATTTCAACAATGAGGTGGGAGCGGGCCAATCCGACGGCACGATCTTTGCGGCAACGTCGGAGAGCTTGGAAACCTGGTCGTTGCAGCCTGAGGGGGGAAGCGTCGGTTCAAAGGGTGAGGTCATCGGGCCAAATTCGCAGGGCTCACTAACGGACCCGAGCCGACAGCCCTTCGCGCTCAAGAGAAACGACCCCTTTCACCCGAGCTGCGTCACGCTGTTCTACTACAAGATGCCTGCAGATGGTCATGGAACCCGGATTTGGTACAGTACCGCGCCCGACGGAGTCACGTTCACTCAGGAGACCGAACTCGACCTCGGCGTCGATGCCGCCGGCCCGACCCTTGTCAACGTCAACGGGCTCGCCGAGTGGGTCAGGGGTGCGAATCCTCCCATCTACCTGCTGTACACGGACGGTGCGGATGCTGAGGACAACCACATCACGCAGGCGCACAGCGTCACGCGGAAGACATGAGGCCCGCAAAGGGTGCCCGACGAGGCGCGGCAACCCGAGAAGTGTGGGCGGCGCTGCTGTTCTTTGCCGCAGGGGCTGTCGTGGGCTGCGCGCCGTCGCATGCGGTAGCGTCGGATCACGCGGCGGAAGCCGACACCGGTTCAGAGACTGACACCGGCGACGCGACCACCGGTGGGGCGATCACCGTGACAATCACGCAAGGCGGGGCCCCAAGTGCGGATTTCGGCGGGCTCGCGATCGAGCTTTTTTGGAACGACGAGCCCTACGCCGGCTCGCCGCTCACTGGCGATGTGACGGTTTTCGACCCGCCCGCTCCGGCCCTGGCGCTCTTAGACGAGTCGGCGGACTATCCCGGCCTCTACTTCGGGGACTGGTTTGTCGCGGCCGTGGTTGAGGACTCCAACGGGGACGGGGCGTGGAACGCGGGCGAGGCATTTGTCGGCATGCCGTTGAGCGCGGAGTTCATCTCCCAATACCTGGAGTATGTCGGCGGGACTCTGAGCCCGGAGGCGGTGGAGGATGGCTGGGGGCTCGGCTGGTATGTCATGTACTACGAGACCGGACCGTGCTGCGACTTCGGGCCGCCCGATATCGCCACGTCGTTGAACTTGCTGGCCATCGACATACCTGAGGTCGGGGGGACGGCTGCCTTGGCCGATCCTGCCGATGTCCGGATCGAGTTGGTCAACACGCTTCCCGAGTTGCAAGGAGCGCCGGCGATGGTGGATGTGCCCTACTCCGAAACGTGGGCGCTCTCGCTCCCGTTCGTCCCGCCAGCGGAGAGTGTCATGGCCGACTCCGCACTGGACGGGGTGACCCACTCTGTCGGGACCGTCGTCGCCTACCGCGATGTGGACGGGTCTGGGAGTGAGACCGCCGGCGATCAGCGCCTCGGAATGCTGTGTGATGGTGGCTACGCGATCGGCGTCGAGTGGGTGGAGGCTCCTGACGACCTGCCGGAGGCGACCTACCTTTCGCGTTTCGGCTTCCGAACCGGCTGGCAGCTCGGAGTGCTGCAATCCGGGCGCCTGGAGCCGTTGGGGTTCGTCTCGGATGACCCGCCGCTCGACCCGACTGACCTCAGCCTCTCGGCGTCTTGCGGCGCCGAGTAGCGGGAGTCAGTCGCCCGGGACCCGGCACCGTCTATCCATTTGAGCCTCCGCAGGAGCCAGCCAGGTTTGGGGACCCACTAGCCCGGCCGTATGCCGTATCCGCGCCCTTCCAGGCGGACAGTGAAGGTCCGCGATGTCGCTGACCCGTGGGAGTGCCCTCGCCGGCGCGGAGCCGTGGACTCACTGGTCGCCCTCGCCGTGGATTCTGGCCTTGAAACCTCGCGGTCTCCGTTGAGCCGGGATCATTTCGATTACGCAAAACGAAACTCTCCCATGAGTTTTTCACGCCGAGCAAGGTGGCGAAGGAGGTCGCCCGCCTCGTCGCCCCGCTGGTGTCCAGCCTCCCCCACGATGGGGACACCGTCCAGGCGCTCGAACCCTCCGCAGGCATCGGCCGCTTCCTCCGCGCCTTCGAACCCGTGCCGGGCATCACCTGGCACGCCGTCGAGTGGTCGGAGCTGTCCGCCCGGATGCTCCACGTTCTTCGCCCCGACGTAGACCTCATGCTCGCCCCGTTCGAGCGGTGGGTGCGCGAGAAGGGCGCTGCGGCGTCCGGACGCCTCGGACTCGTCGTGTCGAACCCGCCCTACGGCATCCGTGGTGCGTCGATCGCCGAAGATCCGGATCGGGCGTACCGCGAGCGCATGGCGTATCACTACTTTCTACGCCGTGGATTGGACCTTCTCGCACCCGACGGGCTCGGCGTGTTCCTCGTCCCCGGCGGGTTCCTGACCTCCCGCACGAGCCAGTTCGTCGCCCTGCGCGAGAAGGTGCTCAAGCGCCACCACCTCGCCGCCGCGTACCGGCTCCCGAGCATCAACGAGAAGCGTCGCGAGGCCATCTTCCCAGGCGCGATGCTCGTCACCGATCTGCTGTTCTTCCGCGCCCGTGGGGGGCAGTTGGACACCATCGACTCTGCCGACGACGGCATCCTCTCGGGCGGCTACTTC
Source organism: uncultured Pseudomonadota bacterium (assembly GCA_903844155.1). Lineage (GTDB taxonomy): Bacteria > Myxococcota_A > UBA796 > UBA796 > SXON01 > CAIUMM01. Next base: position 5,104 of record CAIMSU010000215.1, read on the forward strand.
AAGGAGTACCCGCGTCACATTCTCGGCCGCGAAGTCGGCGATGACCGGGGCGAGGACGACCAGACCGCCAAGCCACGCTGGGGCTACCAGGTGCAGGGCGAGTTCACCGGCCTGCCCGACCTCGTCGAGCGGCCGATCTGCGGCGACTGCAAGATCATCCTGTATCCCTCGCGCCAGGCTGCCGATCCGGCGAGCCAGGGCAGCGGTCGGGTAGGCGTCACCCGCGTCACCGAGGCCGACATCACGGACCTCCCCCGCGAGCTCGCGTCCGCCGTGCTGCTCGGGCTGCGCGTCGACAAGTACCTCGCGCTGGTCGCCGCCGAGAACGCAGAAGAGCCGCCGATGCTCTGGCCCGAGCTGAACACCGGCCTGACCGCGTGGCACACGACCAACGGCAACCCGCACGCCATCATCGATCTCGTCAAGCTGGCCCGCGCCGGAAACACCGGGGCCGAGCGGTTCCTGTCCGCGTTCGACCGGGCCGGGCACCTGATCGACGGCCTGCGTCGCAAGCCGCCCGCCATCGAACCCCGGTTCACCGGCCGAGCCGACGACGTGGTGGCCCAGGCCGAGCACCTCTACCGGCATGCCCGGATGCTCTCCCTGCGCGAGCTCCTCGACTACCACGCCGGTCTCGGCGGGCCGTTCGCGCCGGACCAGATCCGCGCCAAAGTGCTGGCCGCAGGCTGGTGCCTCGACGGCGACGGTTGGAGCGAGCTGTTCCCCGCCGACGTGTACCTGTCCGGCTCCCTCTGGCCCAAGATGGACAGGGCGATGGCGCGGCCGGACGACGCGCAGGCAAAGGCGCAGGTTGCCCGCTTGCTCGACGTCATCAAGCCCGCGATCTTCGACGACATCGAGGGCGTCAGCGCCCGCCAGGGTTGGCTCCCGCTCGACCTCGTCGCCCAGTGGGTCAACGCGACCTACACCGGCTACGACGACGTCACGTTCGTGCGACAGGGCGGGCTCCTCGCCCCGAAGGGCTGGCAGTACGACGAGATGTCCAAGAAGGACGCCGCGGGCGAGATGCACCCCGAGGTGATGCTCATCCTCGGCTGGATCAACCACGACAAGACGATGTTCACGCCGTCCAAGAAGTTCGACGACGACAACGAGAAGGACATCGACAAGATCCGCATGAAGAAGGCGGCCGAGTGGGACGCCA
>CAIMSU010000216.1 GCA_903844155.1 uncultured Pseudomonadota bacterium
GGACTTGAACGAGTGCTCGGTGAAGATCCGCGACGGTGGACCAGAAGACGCACCGGAGGATCTCGACCGGCCGGTGTGGGCTGGCTACATACCGATAGTCGAGTCCTTCGGCGCGCCGGTGGCAGCCGCCGGGGCGGCACGGTAGCTGCCCGCGTGATCCTCCTCGGCTCCTTCCTCGCCGCCTGCTCCACGCCGTCCGCCCAGCCCTTCACCTGCGCGAACGCCGCTTCCCAGCTTGGCCATCCCAACGCCACGGTCGAGGGGTGCGACCCCGCGCCGCACCTTCCTGAGATCCTCCAGGTGGCGCTCAAGGGTGGCGACCTGCAAAAGACCACGATCATCGCCGTCCACCTCGCCGACGGCAAGCGCGACCCGTCCACCGGGAACGCAGCCCTGGCCACGTTCCTTGACGGACTCGGCGCCCGCCGCGATGCGTTGACGATGCCCGACATGATCGCGGTCCTTCGGGCGTTCAACAGCTTCCCGAAAGGCATCGACGGCTCATCGTCGATGTTCGACATGCCCAACGTCGGAAAGAGCAGCTTCGTGGCTACCCCCTTCGTTCTGGAGCTCTACAACGGCGACCCACCCAACCCCGGCTTCTTCCGCGACCGCCTCGCCGGACCGCCGTGGACGTGGACGCACGGCACCCTCGCTGATGGCGCCACCACCTGGCAGGACGGACCCGCCACCCCGCTGCGCTGACACCCCGAACCCCGGGGGGGACGTTCAGCGCACCTCGAAGCTGCTGACGAGCTCCACCGCGGCCTCAAGACCACCGCTCCCGAGCAGGCACGGCGCCGGCGCGCCGTTCACCCAGCCCGCCGGAGACGGCGACGCCCGGCCGACGACGACCTCCCACGACAACGCCGACGGGAGCTGGATCACCAGCGTCACGCCCGCCTGCTTCGCAACCCAGTTGTCGCCGTCCCGCGCCACCTCCCAGCCCGGCCCAAGCTGCCAGCGCAACGCGACGGCGTGCCGGCCAGTCGGCTTACCCACCGCGCCCTGGAGCCGGTCGGTCACGATGCACCGCGCCTGGTTGTAGAGGACGTCCCGCTCGTGATCCAGCGCGATCCCGATCGTCCGCCAGCCGCCATAGCGTCCCTCAATCCGGACCTTCTTCCCGTCAACCCGCCCGACCAGCAGCTCCGCGGCGACATCCTCCGGAGGCTCGCGCCCGTCCAGCAGCAGGGCGCTGTGGCTTGGCACCGCGCGTGCGTCGGCCTCACGACCCGGCGTCCAGAAGGCAGGGCCGGGGTCAGCAAAAACGGTCCACTCCCCCACGTCCCAGAGCAGATGCATCGGCACGGGGTGGGTGAGCGGGCTCTTGCGTCCGACGGTGCCGAACCAGGCGGACGCGCGCGAGGGTCGGTTCTTGATCTTGTTTTCCGCAAGCGCAACGCCGCCTTCGCGCCAGACGCGCAGCGACCACGCCTTCGGCGCCTCGGGCCGAGCTGCTGGCGATGGCACGCCGAGCCACCCCAGCCGTCCCGGACTCGCGATCGCGGCGGGCTCGCCCGTTTCCAGGCCCCAGCCCAACGCAGCGTCCCAAAGCGCCGCGGCTACGCTCTCGTCGTTGGAGAGCACAGGAGCGACGGGCGCCTCGCCGACGGCGGGGAGGCGGGCGTCGGAGGCGCCGAGGCGTTCCAGGAAGCGGGCGGCGCGCGCAAAAGCGGCGTCGGCCACTGCGGGCACGCCGGCCCCGTTGCCCGCGGCGACGGCTCTGGCGAGCGCGACCTGCCAGAGCGCGTCCGCGAGGGCGAGCGGGGCCGCGTCGCGGGGAGAGCCGTCCGCGAAGGTGAGCGCCGGAAGGTCGTGCTTCAACCCCGTCAGTCCCGTGCTCCACGCACGCTGGGCGTTGACGATCTCGGGGAACGTGAACCCAGCGACGATGAGACCCGAATGGTGGACAACCCGACGCAGCACGTCGCGCTCCCCAGCCGGCATCCGTGCGAGCAGGTGGTCGACATGCCACACGGCACTCCCCGCCATCGCCTCTCTCAGCTCTTCCGGCACAGCGCCCGCGCGTGACAGCCACGACAAGCCGGCATGCCAGTGGACGAGGCGCACCGCGAGATCCGTCGGGTGTGCCCACCCCAACCCCTGTCCCGGAATGTCCTGTCGCAACCAGGACAACATGCCATCGACCGCCCGTGCGCGCGCAGCGGGGTCACCCCGGCCCGCCGACCACGCGTCCGCAGCAAACCACCCGTGCCGCTGACCACGCCGGGCGTTGGCAAACTCAAACGGTCCAACCTGGACATTCGGCCCCGTCGGCAGCAACCCGCCCGTGTCAGGGCACACCGCCCAGTCCAGCGGTGCCGATTCGGCGATCGGACCGACCGGACCAAGGTGCAGCGCCAGGGTGCCGAGGCGCGACGCCACCGGTGCCGCCGCGCGGGGCGACACGGGCGCGACCACCGCCGGGGAAACGCGCTGGACGAGTTTTCCGGCTTGCGCGCGGAGGGTTTGCATCACGTTCATGGGTCGGCTCAGTCCCCTTCCGGCATGGCGAATTCGAAGGCAATCTCCTCGCCGAGCTCCGCCTGCAGAAACTGCTTGAGCCGCTTCTTCACGCGCACCTCGATCTGCCGGATCCGCTCCTTGGAGACGTCGTACCGGTCGCCAAGATCCGAGAGGCTGGCCGGCTCCGCTGCGACGAGACGCTCGGTCCAGATCGCGCGCTCGCGCTCGTCCTCGAGCGTTTCGGCGAAGGCCTTGAGTTTTTCACGGACGATCGAGCCAAGCTCGGTGCTGGCCATCTGCATCTCGGGGTCCTGCGCGTCGTCATCCGGCACCAGCTCGCCGAGCGTGCGACCCTCCGGATCGCCGCTAGCCGGGGCGTTCAGGGACATCGCGGGGGCGCGCATGTGCTGGTCGACCGCGATGATCTCGCTCTCGGGCACCGAGAGGCGCTCGGCGAGCTGCGCGACGGTGGCCGGCTGCCCTTCGCGCAAGAGCCGCTCGCGCTCCTTCTGCAGTTGGAAGAACAGCTTTCGCCCGTTTCGGGTCGACCCCAGCCGCACAAGCCGGAAGTTGTCCATCAAGAACCGCAGGATCATCGCCCGGATCCAGTACTGCGCATAGCTCGAGAACCGGATGCCCCGGTACGGATCGTAGCGGGAGAGCGCCTCGACGAGCCCGACGTTCCCCTCCTGGATCAGATCCAGCACGTTGGACCATTGCCGGTGGTACTGGAACGCGATCTTCACGACCAGACGCAGGTTCGCGGTGACCAGTCGCTCCGCGGCGCTCGCATCGCCCCCCTCGTAATACCGGAGCGCAACCTCGCGCTCCTCCTCCGGATCCAGTAGGGTGTACCTGCGGATCTCGGCGAGGTAATGGGTCAGCAGGTCGCCCGAGCCCCGGGACTGGGCCGACCGGGCGCCCGAGAGCGCCGGGAGCTTCGGTACCTTGTTCCGTCGCTCGTTGCCGAGCGGGTCGAGGAGCTCCCCGGATGCGTCGAACAAGCCATCCTCGCTGGCCTCGCCCTCGGCTCCGTCGGCAGCCTCCGCGGTCTCGCCGGGTTCCTGGTCGTCCTGTTCGCGGTCTCGGCTGGGCATTTTCGTTCCGTGCTCGGGGGAGGGGCGGGCGAGCGGCGCTTCAGAGGGGTTGGAGGGCACCGCGAGCGAGAAGGCGGTCCACCACGGCAGGGATCCCGGCCACGAAGGCGGAGCCTGCGTCGGCGAGGAAGCGCAGGGGGGCGCCATCGGGGAGGCGTCGAGCGACACCACCGACGGCCTCTATCAGCCCGAGCCCCGTCGCGACATCCCAGGGCTGCCACTCGGGGCCGACGAGAACGGCGGCGGCCGCCCCCCGCGCCACGAGCGCGAGGTGCGCAGCGGTACCGCCGAGGCAGCGCGCCTTTCCCTCCCAGCCCAGGCGGGCCCCCCGGTGCAGCCCCGAGGGGACGTACATGACGCCCGGTCCCGCGCCGTCGTTCCCGAGCTTCGGGAGGACCGTCCAGGCGCCCGCCAGACCCCGTCGAAAAAGCGCCCGACCGGCCACGACAATCCAGGTCTCGGCCAGCCTTGGCAGGCTCGTGATGCCAAGCAGGACGTTGCCCTCAGCGTCGAGCCGCGCGAACGTCGGGCCCCAGTGGGCGAGACCTTCGACGAGGGCGCTGGTGCCGTCGATGGGATCAACCACCCACCGGCAGCCCGACGTGAGCGTCGCGTGCGTTGGCCCAACGGGACCGCGCTCCTCGCTCCACAACGAATCGAGCGGAAACAACGCCTGGATCTCGGCGATGAGCATGGCCTCGCAGGCGTGATCGGCGTTCGTGACGGGCGAGCCGTCCGCCTTGCGATGTACAGCGAGGCCGCCGGCAAAGTGCGCCAGCGCGACCGCGTCCACCGCTGCCACCGCCGCAAGGAGCGCGATCACGCCGCTGTTCTCAAAGGGGTCGGACACGGCCGGCGCGTAATCCGAAACCCGGGGGCGCGAGCGTGCTATGGTGCCGCGCCGGAGAGTTCTGTGGGTAAAGCGTCCCTGCGCCTGCTCGGGCCGTACGCGGCGTGGTCACCCGCCGTGCGCGAAGCGGTCTACACCCGCGACGGTGCGCCGGACGCGCAGATGCTCGTGCGCGTGGACGGCCCGGCCGTGTCCGAAGAGGCGATGGCGCGGGCCCGGACCGAGGTGAAGCTCCTCTCCCGATTGCGCCACGATCACGTGCTCCGCATGGATTTTGTGAGCGCTGTGGGCGGGCGCGTCGGGCAGGTCTACGAGCACCCTGGCGGCGCCGGACTTTCCCGGGTGTGCAACGCCGAGCTGGCCATGGGGCGGCCGTTTCCGCTCCGGGTCACGGTTGAGATCGCGGCAGGCGTGGCGAGCGCTCTCGATGAGGCCTGCCGGGTGCAGCAGGGGACGATGCGGGTCGACCATCCCGGGCCGGAGCTTCAGGACCTGCTCATCGAACGCTCCGGACGGACCAAGCTGGCGGGCTTCGTCGTCACGGAAGCCGGCCAGGTTCCGGGCCTGACCCGCCGGCGTGGGTTCAGCCCGCCCGACGGGGGCGAAGGGACGCCCGCCACGATGACGTGGATGGCGGCCCAATTCTTGAGCACGCTGATCCGCACGACCGGTCGTGAAGGCGAGGTGACACCGTCCCTGGCCGCAGCGCTGAAGTCCGCGTTTGACACCAACGCGTCGATCCGCCCGGGACCGGGGCAATTCGCCAAAATGCTCCGTGAGATCGCCGGTACGATGCCCGGTCAGTCGATCCGCGTGTGGGCCGACATCCCGGTCCGCGAGGCGCTGACCAGCGGCCGGAACGCCGACGCCGACGTCGAGACCCTCCGCGTCGCCCCCGAGCAGCCTGTGATCGCGGGCGGGCCGACGATCGTGCCCGACATGGAGACGGAGGAACCCCCGATCACCGGCCCGGAGCGAACAGCGGTCCGCGGTTTCCCGGCCTCCCACGGCACCATCGTGCCCGAGATGCTCGACATGGAGACCGAGGAGCCCGGGGTTTCGGCGACGGGGTCCCGCGCGCGGATCCCCTCCGCACGCGCGCCGGCGACGCTCCCCGTCCAGCCGCTGCCCATCAGCGTTGGCCCAAGCGGGGGCACGATAAGCGGGGCGACGGTCGTGGACGATCCCAGGCCGCCTGCAACCGCACGACCTTCGGCGTCGGCAACGTTGCCGCCGGGGGCGTTCTGGGGCCCGGCCAACCAATCCGGCATGCACCCGTCGGTCACCTCGCGGCTTTCGACAGGTGGGCCGACCTTTCCCACGATCACGTCGGAGCAGCCCGTGCAGGTGGGGCGAAAGGGCCCACCCCTGGAGGCCGAGCCAGGGTTCAACGGGCCCGCGGTGGGCTCGCCGGTGCCGGGATTGGGCGCACCCCCGCTGAGCGGGACCGGCCCGATGCCTGGAGGCCCCGGGCCAGCGATCTCCCCGTCCGACCCGCTCACGCCACGTCGCGTGGAGCCGATGAGCGATGGGCCGCGCGTGGACCTCGCGATGGACGGCTCGGGGCTCGACCTCCCCGAGCAGGACCCGGCGCCTCCCTCGCGTACGGGGCTCTACATCGCCGTTGGCGCGGTCCTCGGGCTCTGCCTCGTCGGCCTGATCGCGGCTTGCGGGCTCGTATGGTGGTACGAACAGCGCGCCGAGACCATCGTCGTCACGCCACCTCCCGCCGGCCTCGCCGACACGCCGAGCGATGCGCCGGTCGCGCCGTCCACGCCCGCAGCAACGCCTTCCACGCCCCCGGCGACCCCGTCAACGCCCGCGGCCACCCCCCCGGCTGCCCCTGCCTCCGTCCCCGCCACAACGCCCTCGGCCGCCCACCCGCCGGCCGAGTCGCCCCACGCGCAGCCCTCCAGGCCGGCGACGACCGCCGCGTCACCCGCGGACACCGAGCCCGCGCGGATCACCGGGACCCCTGCGGCCGACAGCCGCATCGCCCCGTCCACTGCCCCCCCGGTCACCACGCCACCGCCCCAAGCCCCGGCCGTGCCGGAAGCGCCCGGCCCGTTCGACGTGAGCTTCAAGCCCGCGGACGGCGACGTGACCTCGCTCGAGGTCCGCTGTGGCTCCGAGTCCGGCTCTGGCGTGATCGTCGACTTGAATCAGGTCCCGAAGGGCACGGCCTGCAAGGTGACCGGCCTCGGGGGCGCCGCGCCGCTCCAGACGCTCGTCACCATCAGCGCCGCGCGCACCTACACCTGCTTTGCGGGCGGCACCCGCGCCTGTCGGTAGCACCAGCACGTGATGAGCGCGGGGTGCTTCCCCCGACGATGGTTTCTAGATACCATCTGCGTCATGACACCTCCAGTGCTCCTCTCCCGCCCGCTGCTCGCCGGCCCTACCCGCCCGCTGCTCGCCGGCCCTGCCCGCCTGCTGCTCGCCGCCCCGGCACTTCTCTTCGTGCTCTCGATGGGCGGCTGCGACCAGATCAACGCCCTCATGGGCAAGCCGCCTCCGGCGCCCCCAAAGCCGGTCGTGACGACGCCCGTCGCGCCGCCGAAGCCAAAAGTGGTGGTCACGCCGTACTCCTCCGGCAAGTTCGCGGACGCCCTCCCGGATCTCGAAAAAGCGCTCGCCGCCACACCGACGGACGACGCCGCCTGGGACAACGTCGAGATCGCAGCGGTTCGGGGTGGCCAGGGCGCAGCGCTGCTCGATCGGCTGGCGGCGGACACCGCGATTGGTGGCCGTGTCGACCGCCATCAGGCCCTGCGCGCCGAGCTGGCGTTGGGGGCGTCGCGCGCGCCTGACGCACTGGCGGCGGCCCGCCTGCTGGAGACGGTCAGCCCCGGTGACGCCGCGGCGCTCACCGTGCGGGCGATCCGGGCGGGAGCGCCGAAGCCCGACGGCCTGACTCCCGTGGAGGAGGCGCTCCTCAAGGTCGCGGCCGAAAAACCCAGCGCGAAGGTCGCGGGAACGGCGCTGTCCGCTGATATCGAGGCGCTTCCGGGCGCCCGCGCGGCGCTGCTGCGCGCCGAGATCAAGGCGGCGAGGGGCGACGTTGCCGGGGCGCTGGCCGAGGTGGCCGCCGCGAAGGCGACAGGGCTGCTCGGCGAACAGGTCGCGATCGCGCAGATCCAGTGGGAGCCGGACGCGGCGAAGGGCTGGGCGGCGACGACGACCGCGGCGGAGGCCGCATCCAAAGCCCTCGATTTTGTCGGTGCAGCGCGGATCCTGGACGCTGGTCGGGTTCACGCGCTCAGGCAGTGGAAGGCAGGCGCACTGCTGGAAGCCGCCACGGCAGGCGTGAAGTCGGCCGGCGAACAGACGAACACCGAGGCGATCGCGTGGTACTCCGCCGTTCAGGCAGCCGCAGACCTGCACCTTGGCTTGCCCGGGGACGCCAAGACCGCGGCGACGCTCGCGGCCGCGACTCCCTCGTCGGCATCCGTCGGAAAATGGCGATTGGCCCTTGCAGAGTCGATGCTTGGGGACCAGCGTGCCGTTGCGGCGGCGGCAGCCGGGCTGCCCGAAGCGGACGCCAAGCCCATCACGGACCTCGCCTCCGCGATGTCCGGGGGCACCGCACCGCTCCCCACCGCTACGCTCACCGGCGACGATGCGGCGTGGCAGGCGATCCTCGGCGCAGGATGGGTCGCTGACCGGACGGGCACGGCAGCTCGGGCAGCCGCCGTCGCGACATCCCCCGACCTCAAGCTCTGGGGCCAGCTCTGGGCGAGCCACGACCCGCTCACCGGCGGGCCCGACACGCCCCAGATGGCGTCCGAGAACGCCGTTCGCGCGTTCGTCAAGGACGGCACGCCGGGCGCCGTGCTGGACAACGGTCATCCCTACGCCGCCCACTGGCGCGCGGCGCTCTCACACGGCACCGCGGCCCCGAGCGACGGCGACATCGGCGCGTTCACCAGGCTCGTCGCGTCCGTGGACGGTGCGTTTGCCGATCAGGCCGGAAACGAGATGAACGACCTCTCCGCGGTGCTGCCGGATTGGCGGTCCGGCCCGCTCGCCCCCGTGAGCGAGATGGACGGCCCGCGCGCAGCGGAGATCGAGCGCATCGTCGTCGCGCCAAGCCGACTCACCGAAGAGGATGCGCTGCCCCTCCGCGCGACCTGGCATGCGTGGCGCCAGCGCGACGAGGACCGGACCCGGCTTTGGACCCACGGCGTCTCCCCGGTCCCCCCTGCCCTCGGCACGCCGGAGCGCCTGGCAGCGCTCTGGGGTGGTGTCGCCAAGCAGCGGGCGGGTGTGCTCGCGTGGCTCGGCAACTCCGGCCCGTATCCGACAGGAACCGCAGCGGACATCGACAACGTGGCCGTCGAGCTCAAGCTCCTCCCCCGCAAGGCCGGCACGCTCGCCGATCTGCGCGACCTCCTCGGACACTCCGCTGCGCTCTCCTTCGTCCCCGCCAGCGACGGTGGCATCGATGCCCTGTACCTGACCGACCACGGCGGCGAGCACAAGCACCTGGACGCGAAGATCGCCAAGGATGTCGCCGACTACTCCGCTGGCCTGGAGAACGGGAAAGCGCCGGTTTCGCTCGGCAACAAGATCCGCGCTGAGATCATCGACCCCGCTGTGGACGTGTTGACGGGCTACGGCAACTACTTCGTCCTCGGCCCGCCCCCGCTCGGCGCGCTGCCGGTGGACGCCCTCCCCGAGCAAGAGGAGGGCTTGCGCTTTCTCGCCGCCATCCGCCACACCTTCTACTACCCGACGTTCGCGGCGATGGAGCAGCCCACGTTCACGGACAACGACTTTGTCACCACCATGCTCGCTGTCGTTGGCGACGCTGCGGCGGGCGATGCCGTGAAGCGGATCTTTCCGGACGCCGTCATCCTTTCGGGCAAGGAAGCCACGCGCGACGCCTGGCTCAAGGAGGCCCCCCGCGCGCGCTTCCTGCACTTCGAGGGTGTGGCGAACACCGCATCGGGCGGTTTTGTGATGCCGGGCGGAGGCACGCTTGAGCTCGCGGACATGGCCTCGACGCCGCTCGTCGCTCGGACAGTCGCCGTGATCGGGCCCAGCAGCAACGACCTCTCGCTCGCCCGCCTGAGCGCGTTCCGGGCGGCCGGGGCCGGGGACTTCTTTGCGACCGGAGTCGGCGCAAACACCGCATTCAATGGCAAGATCAGCGAGAAGTTCTGGGACGCCACCAACAAGCGGCTGCCCGTCTGGAAGGCGGTCGGCGAGCGCGCCCAGGTCGGCGTGGACATGCTCGGTGAAAAGGGCGGCACGTCCCCGGGCCTGTGGGGGGCGCTGCTGAGCGCCGGCCGGCTGCAGTAGGCGCCCGACGCTGGCGCTGTCGCTGCTCCTCGGCCCGCTCGGCTGGTCTCGACTCGGGCCCTCACTCGCGGATGGCGAGAAGATCTGGTTTGACACGGATACCTGCGCCATCCACGTGCGCGCCACCGACCTGGTCGGGCAGGAGCCGGGCCTGGACCTCGTGCGCGAGTGGGACGGCGCGCGCTGGGTGTACGACGGGGACCTCGGCCTTCCTCCGCGAGCAACCTCGCCCGCACTGGACGTCGGACACCTCCTGACCTCGTTCGTCCTGGACGGGCGTCTCACCACCGTCCTCCGCGATGGCACGACCTTCACCGGTCTCGGCCGCGACACCGCCCGGATCGAGCGCGTCGCCAGCCGGCCCGCGCTCGACGAAAAGGGGCACCCCGTGGGCGTTGATGACCGCTGGCTCACGCCGGGCGGAACGGCCACGCTCCGGTGGGCTGGCGGGGCGCTCACGTCGGCCACGACCGCGCACGGGAAGACCATCTACACCTACGCCACAGGCGGGCTCTCCGGGATCCAGACGGCCGACGGCACCGGCGCGACGCTCGGCCCGGGCCGGATCACCACCGGGGCTTCCGACTGGCGGTGCACGCGCACGGGCGACACCACGGTCGTCGAGGTCGACGGCGCAAGGTGGCAGGTGACGGGATCGCGACGAGGCCCGCGGTCCGAGGAGCGCGTCATCGATCCCGGCGGTGGCATCACGCGCACCGAGTGGGTCGACGGGGTCCTCGCGGGCTGGACCGACGTCGCGGGGCGGACCACCACCCTGCGATGGGACGAGGGGCACCTGACCGGCGTCCACGACGCTGAGCGCGACTGGACGTTGGCCTGGCACGGCGAGGCCCTCGCCAGCATCGGCGGGGCGGACAGCGCCTCGCTGGGGTACGATGCCGCGGGCAACCTGGCACAAAGCGCGGACGGGGACGGGGCGCTGACGCCCTGGAACGGGAGCCACGGTCTGGTGACTGACTGGGGCCCAAGCTCGGAGCGGCGCTCGCTCACCCGCGACGGCACCGGCGCCGTGACGGCGATCAACGACGGCGGGCGCATCAGCATCGCGCGCGACAGCACCGGGCGGATCGTGGGTGTCACCAACCCGGCTGGCGGGCAATGGCGGCTGGCGCGCGACGACACGGGCCGGGTCACGGACGTGGTGAACCCCGCCGGGGCGCACTGGCGACTCTCCTGGGACAGCGTTGGGCGGCCCGCCGCCCTCACCGACCCGACCTTGCGGGAGACGCGCTGGGACCGCGATGAGACGGGGCTGGTGTCCTACCGGGTCAACGACGAGGCGTGGGTGTTTGGCCGCGACGCTCTACGTCGGGTTCGCACCGTCGAGGACCCCTGGGGCCGGCGCTGGCAGGTCGCTCACGACGCGCTCGGCCGCGTGACCGAGCTCGTCCGCCCGGACCTGAGCACCTTCCGGATGACCCGCGACAAGGCCGGCGACCTCGTCGCAGTGGACGACTTCACGCTCACGCGCGACGGCGTCGGCCGTCCGACGGCCTGGTCGCGGGGGCACGCATCCGGCACCTGGCGATGGTCAGCGGCGGGGTGGACCTCCGTGCAGGGCCCCGGCATCACGTTTTCGCTGACCCGCGACGCGGCAGGGCGGGTGAGCGGAGTGGCGTTGGACAGCGGCGAGGCGTGGACGCTCGATCGCGACGAGGTCGGCCGGGTGACGTCCGTGAACGGCCCGGGCGCCGTCCAGATCGCCCGTGACAGCGCCGGGCGGGTGAGCGGGCTCGCGGGGCCAGCCGGCACGATGCGCGTCCAGCGCGACGGCCGGGGCCTCGTCACTCGGATCGACGTCGGCGACCGCTGGTGGGTCTACAAGCGCGACGCGGCGGGGCGCGTGCTCACCCTGGAAGCGCCTGCGGGCGTCCGGCTCGGGATCGACCGCGACGACGCCGGACGGCCCCTACTCGCGCGTTTTGAGGACGGTTCCCTCGCCAAGTACGCCTGGGACGCCTCCGGCGTCGGCATCCTCCTGCAGGACGCTGGTGATGCGCTCGCCGCCGTCTCGGGCTGGACGACCGACGGGCTTGGACGGGTGACGCGGCTGCGCGGCGAGATCCCGACCTTGCTGCAGCGCGACCCGCTCGGCGTGCTGACGGTCCAGGAGGGCGCGCAGGTCTGGAGCAGCGCCCCGGACGGCGTGGAGGGGCCGGACGGCGCGTCGTTGACCTGGGACGGCACCGGCAGGCCGTTCCACGGGCAGATCCCCGTCGGCGCGCCCCCGCTCTGGGGGGTGGGCGACGTGCAGGTGAGCTGGGTGACGGAGACGGATGGGACGTTGCGGGCGGTGGTCGGGCAGCGCGGCACCGTCACGCTCGCGCACGACGCGCTGGGACGCCTGGTGAGCTGGACGCAGGAGGCGCCGGCGACGGGCGCCGCAGGGGCACAGCAGACCCTCATCGCCCGCGATGCGCTCGGCAGGCTGGTCTCCGTCGGCGGGCTGGAGGCGCTCGGGTGGGAGGGGCTGATGGCGTGGGCGGGCTCTCCGCGCGCCAGCGTCGCGGACGTTGGGGAGTCGAGGCCAGGCGGGGGCGTCGTCGTCGACGCGCGGGGTGTGCCGCTGCTGACCGCGCCCGGCGGGCTCGTCGGCCTCGCCCCGTCCGGACTTCCCCTCACCGCCGCGACCGGTGATGTCGGCGTCGGTGGCCGGTTCCAGCCACTCGTGGGCGGACCCCTGCTCGGCCTGGACGACGCGATCGACCCCCTCGCCGGTCAAGCGACGGCCGCACCCTGGCCGATCCCCGGTCGTGAACGGGGCTGGGAAGCGCCGGCGGGGAGCGATCCCTGGCCCGACCCCGACAGCGCCGCGCACCCCGACTGGGATCCAGCGCCGTGGGCATCGGACTCGCCGTTCGCCGATCCCCTCGCCCTGCTGGTCGCCGTCGGCGTCCTCCCCGACGGCGGTCCACGCGCCGCCCACGCGCCGGGCCTCCCCTGGCTGCCCGCGAGCGCCTCGGCCCACCTCTCCGCGCCGGTCCGCGACCCCGATGCCGTCGACCTCCACCTCGATCCCGTCGACGCCTGGGTCATCGCGCACGCGCGAGCGCCCGTCCAGCCACCCGCGCCCGGCGATCTCGCCGCGTTTCTCCTCGACCTGGAGGTCGGCGGTGACGCGACATCCGGCGCCGCCCTCGGCTCCGGCAGCGACCCCGTCACCTCCACCCTGCTCTTCGCACCCCCCACCTATCAAAACTGACGACGTCAGTTTTCATACATATGAAAACCGACGACGTCGGTTTTCATACGTCAGGGGCAGTACGGGCCGACGAGCACGACCTCATCGTCATCCGCAACGCACTCCAGGCTCGACGGCGTGATCCGGGCGATGAGCTTTTCCGTTGGTCCAACGCCGTGCTCATCGAAGACGAGCGAGTCTGCGAAGGCGCCAGCTGGCAACGCGGCCAAGGTCTTCGTCTCCAGCAACGTCTCGATCCCGCCGTTCACGCCGTAGAGTGACACTGTCGACCCAGGCCCTTCCTCGACCGCCCCCGTATTTCCCGGGTAGATCCACACGACCAGCCTTCCCTCGGCGCAATCGGTTTCACACACGTCGCCGGGCGACAAGGTTGGATTGGGCTCGGCGACGCCAAAGCCAGTCGCAGGGTCGCCGCTGCGAAAATTGTTGTAGGACGCCCAGTTTAGCGCTGTGACCCGCGGGATGGACAGGTCGTCGTTGACATTGGTGATCGAGTACGCGTGCTGGTTCCAGACGGGCCGGCCGGGGCGCCAGGACCGGGCGGCGTCGCCGATGACGTGAATGCCGTTCCAACCCGGGTAGTAGCTGTTGTTGCTGCCAAGCACGATGTCGGCGGAGCCGTCGCTGTCTACGTCCGCGATGACGGGGTACTCAAACGCGGTGGCCGAGGCGTGGTCGGTGTCCTGGAGCTCCACGGCGCCGGTCGCGCCCGAGAAAACCCAGAGCGTGTGTTCGTCCGCGTAGACGACTTCGGCAGCCCCGTCGCCCTCAAAATCGAAGACGGAGGAGCCGGTCATGTTGGACGAGACGTCGGAGACGGGCATCTGCCATAGTGTGGAGCCGTCCCGCCTCAGCACGGTGTAGAAGTTGGCGCCGGCAACGCCGATCTCCGGCTCGCCGTCGCCGTCAAAGTCCGCGACCGTCGGCGGACCGCCGTAGCCCCCAAAGTTGGGATTCACGGTCCATAGGGAGCGACCGTCCGTGTCTGTCAGCGTGACCGTGCCGCCCGACACCTTCACGACCTCGGGCAGCCCGTCGTCGTCGAAGTCCGCGACCGCTGGGAACCCGTCGGGCCCGCCGTCGTTCCACAGGACAGACCCGTCCATGCGATAGACCGTGTTCCCGGCGACGATGTCGAGCACGCCGTCGTCGTCCATGTCTGCTGCGAATGACAAGGCGGTGTCCGTGCCGTCCCACCACGCGTTCTGGCTGCCCTTGCCGCCCGCGCCGACGCTCAAGACGTTGCCGTCGGCGTCGAACACCTGGCGTCCGAGGATGACTTCGGCGCGACCGTCACCGTCCAGATCCGCGATCGCGGGAGCGCCGTAGTGCGAGGCTTCGGTGCCGGCCGCCCACTCAAACGAGCCGTCGCTCGCGAGGCACACGAGCGCCGCTGAGTCCGATGGCACGCAGATCTCCGGCGAGCCGTCGCCGTCGAGATCGCCGAGCGCCACGCCCGCCGCACCCTGGAAGTGGTGGCCGCCGGCCTGCGCCAGGTCAAACTTCACACCGGAGCCATCGCCCGAGAGGGCGACGAGGTCGCCGGTGCCGTTCCAATTCTCACCGGTGAAGGCGGTGAAGACGATGTCGGGGATGCCGTCGCCATCAATGTCACCGACCGCGGGCGTCGCCATCACCTGCGCGTAGCCCGGAAAATCGGCGTTCTCCGTCCAGGACCACTCGACGACCGGGTCAAAGGTCCCAACCACGGGGGCCGCCGCGCAGGTCTCGTCCGAGGAGCCGGGGAAGCCAGGGAGGACGCCCGAAGGGCAGCTTTCTACGGTGCTATCGCCGGCGCCGGTGTCCGCGAGCGTGCTGCCGGTGTCAAACGGCGTGGACCCGTCCGAGCTCCCCTTGAAGTGGTAGTCTGTGCAAGCGGCCAATGGCAAGAGTATTGACGCAAGCGCCACTACTCGCCGGGCGCGGGTCACGGCATGCACACAGGAGGCGAGGTCGGGTCGGGCAGGGTCACGGTCACGCTGGAGGTGTTGTTGGTGTCGTCGAGCTCGCGGAGCTGGTTGTTCGGGTCCACCGTGACACTCAACGTGTAGTCGCCCGCGGGCACCCCGGTCACATCGATGAATTGGCAATCCAGGGCACTCTGGTAGATGTCCGTCCACCCAATCGAGAGGCCCTCATCCCCGCAGGTGTAGTAGGGCAACGGCGTGGCGTCCGGGCCAACGGGCGCCGAGTCCATCAGGCAGAACGCCTGCTTTCGGCCCGTCATCGTCGTCGCACCGGAGCTGTCGAGCAGGGCGTAGGAGGCGTAGCCCGAGTAGTGGTAGTGTTGGTGGCAGTCGGACCACTCAAACTCGTCCGGATGATCCTCGGGAACACCGAGCGTTAGGGCGCCGGTGCCAAGGTTGGGCGTGGAGACGCTGAAGCGCAGCACGCGGCGAACCCCGGTGGTCGTGATGCAGCCCTCGATCACGGCACAGTCGGTGTCGGCGAACGTGTCGTCCTCGACGACCCATGAGTTGGCGATCAAGCCGCCGTCGACTGTCAGGTCCGGGAGCGGACAGGTGCCGTAGATGTCGGGATCGGTGCATTCGGCGACGGCGCCTTCCTCGCAGCAAGGGGTGCAGCAGATCTGCGTCGCGTCGCAGGCAGAGGGGTCGTCGGGGTTGCAGGGCACGGGGGCGGTGTCGCCGGTGTCGCCCGAGTCCGGCTGTGTGTCGCTGTCGAAAGCCGAGTCAGCGGTGTCGGACTGTGTGTCCGTGTCGGTCGTCTGTGTGTCGGTGTCCGTGTCGACCGACGAGTCCCCAGCCGGCTTCCCCGGACATCCGACCAGCAGCCCCGTGAGCAGGGGAAGGGTGAGCGCGGGGGACATGCGGGGAGTGCTCAACACGCCGTCCCCATATCCGCCGATCCGGTTTCTTGATACCCCCGGGCGATGTCCATCGCCGACAACCTCGCGCTGGTGCGCGCAACCATCGACGCCGCCTGCACGACTGCGGGTCGGAACACCGCCGATGTCGTGCTCATCGCGGTGTCGAAGACCCGCCCGCTGGCCGAGATTCGCGAGGCCGCCGCGGCGGGACAGAGCGACTTCGGGGAGAATTACGCGCAGGAGCTTCGCGACAAGGTCGACGAAGCCGCCGGCGGCGCGAGCGTCGGGCTGCTGCTCACGTGGCACTACATCGGCTCGTTGCAGACGAACAAAGCCAAGTACGTGGCGACGCGCGCGGCGCTCGTCCACGATGTCGACCGGCTGGAATTGGCCGAGGAGCTGGGGAAGCGGGCGCGAGTCGCGCGCTGGACGGGCGACGCGCCCACCCCGCTCGGTCTGCTCGTCGGCGTGAACATCGGCGAGGAGCCGCAGAAGTCCGGAGTCATGCCCCGGGATGCCCTGGTGTTTGCCGCGGCGATCGCCCGGATTCCCGGCGTCGCCCTCCGCGGGTTGATGTGCATTCCGCCAGCCGATGCAGACCCGATCCCTCACTTTGAGCGGCTCCGGGCGCTGCGAGACGACGGCCTCGCGCGCGGTCTCCCGCTCCGGGAGCTTTCGATGGGGATGAGCCACGACTACCCACAGGCCATCGCGGCTGGCGCGACGTTTGTGCGTGTTGGAACTGCGATCTTTGGCGCGCGAAGTCTCCGTGGGTTGGCGCCGGCTGGGCAGGCCCCGGACGGGGCGCCGGCGTGAACGCGCCGCCCCGCGCCGCGATCCTCGGGGTCCCGATCGTCATGGGCACGGCGGTGATGGTCGGCGGGCTCGCCTGGATCGTGGCGATCCAGTTCACAAGCGGCAAAGCGACCGGTGGGCGTGTCCATGCGTCCGTCACCGCGACGTGCGAAGCCGTTCCCACCCTCGTCGCCCGCCTTGACGATCTTGGCCTCGAACCAAAAGTTTCTGGCGACGGCATCGATTTCGTCCTCCCCGGCCTCGCCGACGACCGCACCCACATGCCGGGGGTCCTCACCGCAATCGGGCGCCTGTCCGTCGACGGCGCGGACGTGGTCCCCAACCACGCTGGCGTCCAACTCTCGCTACAGGGCGGCGCCGTCACCATCCTGACCCTCGATCATGCCGTCACCGCCAACCCCGTCGTGACCATCGACGGCGTGACTGCCCAGGTCGTCCAGGCCAATGGCGGCGAATTGCAGCTCGCCGCCGACGCGTCCAACAGCTCCGACGCGCTCCGCCTCGCCACCGACCACGCCATCGCCTTGCGCCATCCCCTCCCCTGTCCCGTGACCCTCGGCCCTCTCGGAGACGTGCTGTGATCCTGACTGATCCCGTGATCCTCCGCGAACGTCTGGCCTCGGCGCGCACGATCGCAGTCCTCGGCGCGCACAGCGAACCCTCACGACCCGCGTTCTACGTGCCGGATTACCTGTTCCGGCAGGGGTACCGCGTCCTCCCCGTAAATCCTGCGCTCACTGGCGCGGCGCTCTGGGGCGAGGGCGTCGGGGCGACACTATCGGCGTTTGAGCAGGACGATGTCGACATCGTGGACGTGTTCAGGCGGGGCGAGGCGCTCCCGGGGCACGTCGACGAGGTCCTCGCGTGCACGGCCGCGCAGGTGGCGCGCGGGAGAGGCGCGCCGCTCGTGTGGTTCCAGCAGGGGATCGTCAACAACGCTGTAGCGAACCAGCTTTCAGCCGCGGGCGTCGACGTTGTACAGGACCGCTGCACGCTGGCCGACCACCGCGCGTGGGGGATCGCCCGCATCGTCAAGCCCGAGCGACGGCCATGAACTGGGCCGATGTCGCGGGGCGTGTTGTGGTAGAGGCGTGCCGCCCCGACCCGCAGGACCACGCGATCGTGCTTGGTTGGACGCCAATTGTCGAGGAGCTGGCGCCCCTCGTCGCGAGCGTGGTCGTGGTGGACGAGGCCGCCGACCGGCCGCTGCCACCCGGCGCGCGCTGGCACCGTGCTCCCCTGGATCAACCCCCCGATCTCGGGACCGCGTCGATCGTCGTCGCGCACTGGACCTGGCGGACGCTGCCCCCGGATCGCCAACGCGCTCTGGCGTCGCGGCTCGGCGCGGGCCTGCGCGAGCGCGCCCTGCTGGTCATCGGCGACGTGATCTGGAGCCTCCCCGCCGATTCTATCGACGAGCCCGAGCAGTTCGGCGACCGCCTCGCGTTTGCACCAACCGACGCCGCGCTGACGGGCATGCTGCGAAACGCAGGCTTTCTCCCTGATCTTCACCGCTTCGGACCGGCCGTGGGCGTGATGATCGCGCTGCGGGCAAACCGGTGAGCAGTCCAAGCCTCTTCGTGACTGGCGCGTCCAGCTTCGTCGGTGCGCATTTTTGCCGGTTGGCGGCGGAGAGAGGGTGGCACGTGCGGGGGCTGTGGCGCAACACGCCGCTCGCCCTGGCCGGGGTGGAGGCTGTTCACGGCGACGTAGCGGACATCGCGGACCCTGAGGCAGACGTGGTGGTGCACCTGGCCGCGAAGGTGATGGCGGACGATGCGCCGGCGCAGAACCGGGCGATGCTCGATCACGTGCTCGCCTGGCGTCGCCCGCTGGTGTACGCGTCGAGCACCGTCGTCAATTGGCCGACCAACGTGGCTTATGCGCGGTCCCGGCGCGAGGACGAGGCCCGGGTCCAGGCGAGCGACGTGCCCTGGGTCATCGTTCGTCCGTGCGCGCCGTACGGGCCGAAGGTGACCGGGCACAACCCGGCGCACAAGGAGAGTTTTCACACGCTCGTGGAGTGGGTCCGAAAGCTTCCAGCCGTCCCGGTCATCGGCAACGCGCGCTACCGCCGCCAGCCCGTGCACGTCGATGATTTCAACGGCGCGATCCTCGGCTTGATCGCCCGTTTTGAGGACCACGGCGCGTCGCCCGTCTGGAATCGCGCCTACGACGCCGGCGGGCCGGACGCCCTGACGATGCGCGAGGTCATCCAGACCCTTGGCGACCACGCCGGTCGCCTGTGGACGCCGCTGCTGCGCATCCCCACCCGCGCCGCGTGGCTGGCCGCGCACGCGATCCCGAGCATGCGCCCCGAGCTCATCGCCACGTTCGCGATGGACGACGCCGTCGACCCAGCGCCCCTCGCTCGCGCTTCGGGTGTTTCACCGCGGACGTTTGAGGTCGGGAGCCTGGATTTGTTCGGCTGAGCCTCACCTCTTGAACAAGAACTTCAGCGCCTTCGGAAGCCGCCGCCGCCAGTGCCGTTCATTGTGACAGCCGCGCTTGTCCAGCCGCCAAAGCACGTTCACGCCGCGCTCCTCCAGGAGCTTCGCCATCCGGCCCGCGTGCAACTGCATGGCCGCGCTCTCCTTCCCGCCAACGTCCATGTAGATGCGCGCGGTCTCGGCGATCGGCCGCCTGCGCACCTCAGCGAAGATCGCCGGCTGCGCCATCCAGAACGACGGCGACATGCAGAGCGCCGACCGGAACACGTCGGGATGGCGAAGCAAGCCGACGAACGCCGCAAGTCCGCCCATCGACGAGCCGCCGATGACACAGCCGGGCTCGATGGGAACCCGCTCCGCCAGCGCGGGCAGCACGTCATGCGCGATGCAGTACAGCAGCGGATCGAGGCCGGCCCAGAGCTCGTGGATCCGCGCGCCGCCGCCGTTGTCGACGCCGACCACGATGGGCCGACGCACGTTCTTTGGGAGGTTCCCGACGGCGTCGTCTGCGTACCAGCCGCCGGAATAGCTGCCTTCGTCGCCGAAGATGTTCTGACCGTCGAACATTACGAGCACGGGGGCTGGGTGCTCCACGTGCTCGGGCACGTACACGCGCACGCGTCGCTCGCCATGGAAGGGGACGGTGAACGCGGGGTACACCCCAGAACGTAGCCCGTACCGCGCGCCCGCAACGGCGGTCGGATGATCGTGGTAGCCTGAGCCACGCTGTGAGCCTGTGACCTTGGTCTACCTCCCGCCCCGCACCCCGATCGCATGGTGACCCACGACGTGCGCGGCGTCCCCGTCCCCGCCCTGCTGTACGGGACCGCGTGGAAGGAGGACCAGACCGAGGCACTGACGACCGCGGCGTTGAACGCCGGATTTACAGGCATCGACACGGCGAACCAGCGCAAGCATTACCACGAGGCGGGCGTCGGGCGCGCCGTCATCGCCTGGACCCAGGCCGGCGGTAAACCGCCGTTCCTGCAGACCAAATTCACGTACAGACGGGGTCAGGACGACCGCCTGCCCTACGACCCCTCCGCACCCGTCGACGAGCAGGTGCGCCAGTCGTTCGCGAGCTCGCTCGCCCATCTAGGCGTGCCCACGATCCACTCGTACGTCCTGCATGGACCCGAGCTCGACCGCGGCTGGAGCCCGACCGACCAGCTCGTCTGGCGAACGATGGAGTCCCTCCACGATGCAGGCCTGGTGCGGCTCCTC
The DNA here is from genome assembly GCA_903844155.1 of uncultured Pseudomonadota bacterium. GTDB lineage: Bacteria > Myxococcota_A > UBA796 > UBA796 > SXON01 > CAIUMM01. The sequence continues at coordinate 20,264 of CAIMSU010000216.1, forward strand.
GGCGTCAGCAACGTGCGGCTCGACCAGCTCCGTGCGCTCATCGACACCGCGCGCATCCTCCCCGCGTTCGTCCAGAACCGCTGCTACGCCTCGACGGGGTTCGACCGGGAGATCCGAGCGGTCTGCGCGGGCTTTGGCCCCGAGAACCGGATGATCTACCAGGGGTTCTCCCTGCTCACCGCCAACCGGGAGCTCTGGGGGAATCGCGCGCTCCACCCCATCGCCCGGCGCATCGGCGGCACCCCCGCTCAGGTGCTGCTGCGCTACGCGATGCACCTCGGCATGATCCCGCTCACCGGCACGACGGACCCCACACACATGCGCGCGGACCTCGCCTGCGCGATCTTGGAGCTCTCGGACGAGGAGCAGGCGACCATCGCGCGACTGGCGGTGTAGCCAGCAGCCAGGTGGGTTAGGGCCCGAAATGCCCGCGCACGCCCTCGCTTTTGGTGCCTCCCTGCTCGTCGGACCCGCGCTGACCCTCCCCGCGACGGTCACAGCGACCGCGACGAACAGCCGTGGGCAAGTCACCACCGACACCGTCACCTTCCACCCCGTCGCGGGGCCGCTCGGCGAGGTGCAGCTCGAGCTGGGTGATCGCTTCATCTCAAGCTTCGTCGGTGATTTGTCGACCGTGCCCATCAACGCAGACAGCAACGGCGTGCACGCGACCGGCCGGGAGACCCTGATCCTCGCCGGGTACCGGTTCACGTTTGACCTGTTCGGGCGGTCGGGCAAGCCCCCGATCAGCCCCTACGTCGGCCTCGGCACCCTCGGCGGCCTCGGCAGCGTGGCGGTTTCGGCCACGAACGGCGGGCAGACCGCTGTGGCTTCCGGGTCGAAGTTCACCCTGGAATTCGACGCAGTTCTCGGCGCACACTGGCGGTTGAACGAGCACTTCGGGCTGCGTGCCGAAGTTGGGGCCAGCACGTACGGCGGGGTTGGCGCCATCGAGCCGCGCCTGGGCGCGTATGCGACCTTCTGAGATGCTCCTCGCCCTGATCCTCGCCAGCCGCCACGCCGAAGGAGCCTCGATCGTCGCGCCAACGCCGAGCCAACTCGCCGACCACGATGGCCGAAAAGCACACATTCGCGGCTGGGTCCTCCCCACGCTCGCGCTCGGTGCGGTCACCATGGGTGTCGGGGCCGCGGACGTCGAATTGGCGACGTTGGCGGCGGGTTGCGACACGTGCAGCCAGCAACAGCCGCTGAACGAAGCGCAGGTCCAAGCCGGGGATGGCATCGCGGTCGGCGGGGGCGTGGTGATGCTCGCCGGCATCGTCGCCGGGACGTACGCGGTCGTACATGAAAATCACCGGTTCAACGAGGCGTTGTCGGGACGGGTGACGGCCGCATGGTTCGTTGGGCCAGGCACGGTCGGCGTCGCCGGCACGTTCTAGGGCGCGGGGTCCATGCCGAGGATGTTATCGGCGGGAGATGCTCCTCTTCGTCACCCTCGCCCTCGCCGCCGAGCCGGATCCCGCCACGGTGAGCCCGCTGCTGCTTGAACGTCACCAGGATCGGGACGACCAGATCCGCGGCGTTCGCTCGTTGACCTTGAAGGTGGCCGCGGCGGTGGCAGTGTGCGGCGGCCTGGAGTGGGGCGTGATGCAGTTGCCCCTGGGCTCCTCGATCGGGCCCGACCCGGGACAGACCGAGTTCACGCTCGGAATGGTGGGCGCTGGCGCCACCCTCGCGCTCGGGAGCGTCATCGGCGCCGGGATTGCCCTCGGGAACGAGGAGCACCGGTACGAATCGGCCGCCGCGGAGCGCAATGCGGTGTCGGCGACCCTCACCATCGGACCGGGCGCTGTGGGCATCCGCGGCACATTCTAGCCGGGATCGGCGGCCCCTCAGAGGCCTACGGACAGGCTGATCCGCATCGCCCCGAGCGCGATCGGGCTCGGCGGCAGGGCCCATGGCACGAGCGCGCCCGCCACGGACGCTACCCCCGACGTCACCGTCCGACCGAGCCCGAGCGCACCGCCGAGGCTGACGCCGATCGATCGCGCGTCGTGCCGCGACGTGATCGCGACCTCACCCGCGGGCCCCACACCCCAGGCCGGGAGGTACAGGCGCGCCGCACCGCCGCACGCTGTCGTCGGGCACATTCGCGGCACGCCCTCGATGAGCGTGACGTCCCCGCCGAATTGCGCGCGCACCGCAAGCCCGGACGCCAGCGGGCGCTCCAGGGCCAGCGCGATCCCGCCCGCGCCCGCCCACGGCGAGACCACGGCGCGGCCCTCGTCCGTCACGTAGGCCACCGGCGCCCAGCGCAAGCTCCCGGCGAGGCGAAGTGCCCCCGCCGACGCTGCCAGCGGCCCGTCCAGCGTCACCGCAAACGTCCCCCCGCGGCCCGCCGCCGACGGACTCGCGACGAATTCGACGCCGATCTCGCCCTGGATCCGCAGCGCCCGCAGCGCGCCGAGGCCGCCCAGCCCGGCGGCATCCCCGGCGAGCGTCACCTTCGCCGTCTGGCCTGCGATGACCGTGACGGTCGCGCCATTGACGCGCCAGGCGCCGGCCGGCAGCGCAACACGGGTCGGCAGCGCCTGGGGCGCCTGCAGCCGCTGTGCGACGGCCGCGGCGATCCGCTTCTGCTCGGGGTCGACGACGGGGGTCTCGGGCGCGAGGTCCAGTGCGGCACGCGCAACCGGCCCAGCAACCACGACCCAGCCCCAGGTCGCGGCGACGGTGTCGTGGCGTGCCTGCCAGGCGTCATGCGCGTCCGCGTCGAGCGCCAGATCGGCGGCCTGAGCGCTCCAGACCAGCACGTGGTCGATATCGCCAAGCTCCCACGCGGCGTCGACCCCGATGCTGTACAGCGCGAAGGCATCGCCCGACGACGGGTCCGCGAGCCCGGCGTCCACCTCCGCGACTGCGTCTGAAAAATAGCCGCGATGAAGGAATATCGAAGCTTGATCGACGTGAATGGATCCCGCCCTCGCCACGCCAACCAGGGCCAGGGCAGCGAGAGCGAGCGGCACCATCACCCCGCCGCCAAAAGGTCGCGGGTGTAGGGGTGTCGCCCCGGATCGTCGGCCTCTGAGGGCGAGAACACGTCGACACAGCGCCCCTCATGGAGCACGTACACCCGGTCGCACGTCGGGAGGACGAGGACGAGGTCATGACTGGCGATGACCACGCCGCCGGTCTCCCCGACGAGATCGCGCAGAAGATCGAGCGCCTCGAGGGAACGTTGGGCGTCCAACGCGGCGCTTGGCTCGTCAGCGAGCACCAGGACCGCGCCGGCCAGCCAGACCTGGGCGAGCGACACGCGCCGTCGCTCCCCGCCGGAGAGCTCGTCGGGCACTGCGTCTGCCTGGGTGAGCAGGCCGACCCGGCGCAGCGCCTCGTCAACCGTACGGTGGCCCTGGCCAATCGCCGCGGAGATCGACAGGATCTCGCGAACCGTGAGGGCGGGGTCGAGCGACGTTCCCGGGTCCTGCCACAACAGTTGGACGCCCTTCGGTCGCGCGCTTCGCGGGTCCACGCCAAGTACGTCGAGGGTGCCAGACGACGCGCAGAGCCCCGCAAACGCCCGCAGGAGCGTCGTCTTCCCCACGCCGCTCTCGCCGATCAGCCCCACCGTCTCGCCACCGCGCACGTCGACCGAGAGCCCCGTGAGGATCGGTGGCGCCGCGGGGTAGGCAGGGCGGCGCGTCAGGCCGGCGACGACGCTGAGCCCCTCGGCGTGCAGAAGGACAGGACCGGGCGACGGGCGAACGCGGGGTGCCAACGCGGGCGGCGCAGGGCGAGCCCCGTCCATCTCGACGATCGCGTCCGCGAAGCCCGGGAGTAGTCGGCGGTCGTGCGTGACGAAGACGACGGCTGGACCGCTCGGCGCCCTCGCAACCGTCAGCAGCGTGCGGACCAGCGCTCGTCGGGCGCGCGGATCGAGCCCCGTGGTCGGCTCGTCCGCGAGCAAGAGCCCCACGCTCGGCCCGCTCAACACGCACAACAGGGCCGCGCGCTGGGCTTCTCCGCCGGACAGCTCGTGTGGCCACGCGTCCAGACGATCCGCCGGAAACCCTGACCGCGCCAGCGCCGCTCCGGGGTCCGGCGCCTGCTCCCGGATGCGCAGCAACGGGTCCAGGCTCGAGCGGCCGTCTTGCGCGATCCATGCCAGCGCTGGCCGTGTGAGCCGGCCCGTCGCCCGCAGCCCGTCGGGCAGGATTCGCGCGATGGCACGAAGAACCAGGGATTTCCCCACACCGCTGACGCCGAGCAGCGCGGTGACCGTCCCCGGCGGCGCACCGAGCTCGGGCAAGCGCGCGACCACGCGATCAGCCGACCGGATCTCCAGCGCCCTGACGTCAAGCGCCCCGGGCGCGGCGACGATGTCCTCGCCCGGCGCCAGCCTCGGCACGCCAAGCGCCAGCCCCCACAGCCCCGCGCTGACCACGGCCACGGCGACGGCGGGCGCGATCCACGCTGCTGCGTTCTGGCTGCTCCCCGCCGAGAGCGCCATCGCCAGCATGTTCCCCCAGCTCGGCTGGGGCTCGGCCACCCCCGCCCGCCCGAGGTACGAAAGCGCCGTTTCCATCGCCAGAAAGCCGGCCAACACCCGCGCCGACCACGTCCGCAGCTCGGTTCGCGCGTTGTTCCAGACGAGATGCACGGCGACCGCGCGCCACTCGGGAATGCCGTGGGCGACCAACGCCAGCAGCCGCTCCTCGCGCCGGAGCGCGTCGACACGCTGGTAGAGCGCCTGCAGCACGCCCGGCGCCATCGCGACCCCCCAAGCGAGGCCGAGCGGCACCGCGCCGTGACCGACGACCAGCCCGAGCAGGAGCACGAGCGGGATGGCCGGGAGCGACGAGACGGCGAGGCCAAAACCGCGGATCCACCTGGACCAGATCCCGCCCCGAGCCCCCGCGAGCGCGCCAAGCGGGACACCGAGCAGCAGCGCGATGGCCAGAGCCGTGCCGCCTCCGATGACCAGGGGCCGCACCGCCGCGAGCAACCGCAAGCCAACGTCGCGACCAACCGCGTCCGTGCCAAGCGGGTGGGCGATCGACGGTCCCAGCCCGACGATATCGGCGTTTACGGCTGGATTATAAGGCAGCGCCGCGATCGTGGCGACGACGAGCAGGGCGACGAGAGGCCCCCTGGACGCACGCCGGCCGCGACCGCTCACGCCTCCGCCCGAAGCCGCGGGTCCCACGCCCGGCGCAGCAGGTCCAACGCGGCGCCGACGACCACGGTTGTACCGGTCAACGCGACGACTACGCCTGTTGCAACCGGTATATCTCGGGCTTCGACCGCCCGCCACAGCAGGTCACCCGCGCCCGGCAAGGCACACAGGCGCTCGACCACCACCAGCCCGCCGACGATCGGGGGAAAAGCCGCTTGCGCACCCTCAATGAGCGGAACGACCCGGTGTCGCCACTTCAGGGATCGCAGCGCGCTGACGGTCATTCCCCGCGCTCGCGCCGCCAGCACGAACCCGGACGCGTCAATCCGGGCGTCCGCCTCCGCCAACCGCGCGGCCACGGCAGCCACCCCAGCCGACCCGACGCCCAGCGCGACGAGAGCGAGCGCGTCCCGCACCACCCCGCCCTCCATCGGCAACGCGAAGAACGCGGGCCGACCCCACCATCCCGCCGACATCCCAGCCCAGACCGCGGCGTTGATCCCCTCGATCGCGCCGAGCGCCAGCAGGACGACCGGCAGGGTGGAGAGGCCGACGACGACCTTCTCGCCCCACCCACGCCCCCGAACCGCCGCCCCAAGGCCCACCGCCACCGCCCAGGCCGCCACCAGCATCGGCGCCGACGCACCCATCGCCGTCGCCACGAGACCACCGACCGAATCGCCCGGCCTCACCGTCCACGAGCTGCCCCACGCGCCGATCAGCGCATGCCATGTGCCCGCGATCACCCGCGTAGCGAGCGGGCCGCCCAGACCCCATTCGGCAGTGAGCTGCGCCCGAAGGCCCGGATCCGGGAGCGTGTCGATCGCGTCGCCCGGCGCCAGGGCCACCAGGATCTGCACCAGGACGATCGCCCCCACCCACGCGAGCAACCATCCGGACAACCGTCCCAACCAGGTCTGCGCGAACGCTCGCGCCCGGATGCCCGGGGCGTCGGTCACTGCATCTGCCACTCGGGCGCCCAGGTAAAGAACGCGAAGGGGTGCACCGTCACCCCGCGGACCTTCGTGGAGAGGGCCGCGTAGCTGTCCAGCGTCCAGAGGAAGACCATGGGCAGGTCGTCGTGGATCTTCTGGTGCGCGGCGCGTAACGCGGTCTTTCGAGCGATCGGATCGTTGGCGTCCCGGGCGGCGTCCAGCAGCTTGTCGACGTCCGGGTCCTTCAGGCCCATGAGGTTGCGCGAGCCGGTGGAGTAGAACTGCTCGCGGATGTCCTCGTTGCGGTCAAAGGTCCATTGCGACAGGACAACGTCGTAGTTGCGATCGGTCCACACCTGCTGGCGCCACGCCGGCTCGTCCAGAAAGTCGATGGTGACGTCGATGCCCTGCGCCTGGAGCTGGCTTTGCAGGTTGATGGTCACCTCCTGCGCGCTCTCCAGGGCGCGGTGGGCACTCACGGTGATCGCTAGCTTGCGACCGGCCTTGTACCACCCATCGGCGTCCTTCTGATAGCCGGCGGCGGTGAGCAGCGCGCCGGCTGCCGCCGGATCGTGGGGCCATGGCGGCGTGTCGTGGTTGTAGAACGGGCTGGACGGCACGTACGGCCCGGTGATGAGGTCGCCGGTGCCGACGGGCGCCAGCATGTTCGGTACGTCCAGCATCTCGGCCAGCGCCTGCCGCACGCGCGGGTCCGTGAACGGCGCACGGGCGAGGTTGAAGCCGGCATACCACCAGGAGTTGGTCTGGTACGGGTAGAGCTCCACCTTGCGATTGGATTGCAGCATCGCGAGGTCGCGGGGGAGCACTCGCACCAACGCGTCGATGCTCTCATAGAGCAGGAGCTTTGCCTGATAGTTCTTGTCGGCGACCTCTTTCATCGTGATCTGGGCGATGCCGACGTCGTCCTTGCCGTCCGGGCCCTTGTAGCCGGGGTTGGCGGAGAAGCTGACCGAATTGTCGTCGTTGTACTTCACGAGGGACCAGGGCCCGGTGCCGATGGGCGCGAGGTGGAAGGCGTCGGTGCGCTTGACGGGCAGGCCCGCGAACGCGGCAGCCGGGAGGATCTTGAACGTCAGCTTGTCCTCGGGACGCAGCTCCGGCCGCACGAAGTCAAACTGCACAGCGTGATCGCCGACTTCCCGGCAATCGCTGATGAACTGCGCCCGACCGGCCTCCGTGGACGCGGTGGCCGGATCCTTCATCGCGTGCACGGTGAAGACGACGTCCTTCGCGGTGAATGGCGAGCCGTCCTGCCAGTTCACGCTGTCGCGCAGCCGCACCGTCATGTGCATGCGGTCGGTGGACAGCTCCCCGGACTCCGCGAGCTGCGGGACGGAGGCGAGCGTGTGATCGTCCGCATACAAGCTCTGGAAGACGAGCTCGCCAACCCGGGTCTCCGCCATCGACGTCGTGAACAGCGGGTTCACGATCGCCGGGGCCTGGTCCTCCGCGTACCGAAGCTGCGCCGCGGCCGCCGTGCCGAGGACAAGGGCGCCGAGGGGCGCCAGCGCGAGCAACCAGGGGAGCGGGAGATGACGAGGGGAGCGAGCCATGGCAGAGCCGATGTTCAGAGTTTTCGTAGGGTCGACGGTCAGTTCTCGCGCGAGAGGCCCGTGCGGTCGAGGCCCTGCTGGACCGCGAGGTCGCCGATCGTCTCGATAACGCCGGCTGCCTCGGGGAACGCCCCGCGCAACGGCGCGAGCGCGTCCAAGGCCTCCCGAACGTGGCCGGACTCGACGTTTGCCGCGGCGATCACCGCGAAAACCGTGGGGCTGTTGACGGGTGAGATCGCCCGGGCATCGGCGTGATCGAGCGCTTGCTCCGCGTAGTAGAGCGCGCACGCGTCGTGGTGGCGCCCGAGCGCGTCCACCGCGAGCCCGGCCAACGTCCGGGACCGGCCAACCTGAACGAGCTGCAGGTCGTGAAGGAGCGCCGCGCCATCCGTCGTCGCCCCCTGGGCAAGCTTGGCCGACCAGGCGTCCAGGCGCGTGTCCATCCCGCTGACCAGGGTGTGGCACGCCTCGACGTCGTCCGTGGACGGGCGCGCAGCCATGACCGCCTCAGCGATCGGCCCGAAAAGGTCCTCCGGGAGCCCGACGCCCATGACATTCGACGCGTTGGCCTTGTACCGCTGCTGAAGCGCCGCTGGCCCTGTCGCATCCCAGAACGACCCCAACTGACCGTTGTCCACGGCTGCCCCCACGCACGTCCGGATCGCGTCGATCGTGAGCGTGGGAGGCTGATCGTAGGCGAAGGGCTTCGGATTCGCCTCGTCGAACACGATGCCGGCGGCGTTGGCCTGAGCCCGCCACTTCTCGGCGGTCGGTGCGTCGCTGCGAAGCTCGGCGACACGCTGGGCGCTGGCCAGAAGCCACTTCGGGACCGGTTGATCGGGAGAATGCTTCGCCCAGCCCTCCGCGAGCGTCAACAACGCGTCGCCCTGGGCGCGGTCGAGGACCCCCTCGAACACCGACAGCTCGGCCCAGGCCCGATGCTCGGCCACGCTTGGGACCGCACCTTGCGCGTCCGCCGCGACGGGGGAGCGGACATTCAGCCAGTCCCCCCGGTGGAAGGCCTGCCATGCCTCCCTGCCGCCGTTCTGCTCGAGGGTCGAGGAGAAGTGCGCAGGCTCACGCACGACGTTCGCGATCCACGACACGTCCAGCGGCTCGGGCGGTGGCGGCGCTGCCGGGCGACAGGCGAGGAGCAACGACACCAGCAGAACGGTCATTCGCCCTCGTAGGAGCCGCCGCCCTGGGCGTTGGTGTCAGCGGCGTTGGCGGGGTCCACGTCCGTAGCCGAGGCACGAACGGAGATTGTGTCCGGGGCGAGGGCGACGGGGTCGAGCTCCAGCTCCCCGTGCTTGTAGTCCACGTCCGCCTTGGCGAGCTGAAAGCCAAGCTTGTACATCTCAAAGGTGTACGTCGTCCGACGCGTGAGATGGGTGCGGTTCCCCGCGGCATCGCGCAGGTAGTCGATCGTGAATTTGCCCTGATCGTCCGTGACGATCTCGACGTTTCCGGGGACCACCCGCACGTTCACCCGGGACATCGGCTGCCCGGTGCGGTCGGTCACGGTCCCATGGATCGCCGCCTTCGCCAGCGCAGCCGGCACCATCCCGGCCCCGAGCAACAGCACGAAGATCGCCCGGAGGGCCGGGATCCGTGGGGAAGGCGCGCGCGAGGACACGGGGGCTGGTATCAAGGACAGAGGTCGAACGTCGCCGACGACCTACGCCTCACCCGGCTCGGGCAGCGGCATCCCGCGCAGGTCCCGGATCCCGGACTGGTCGCGCAGCCGCAGGAGCGCCTCGCGCTCGATCTGCCGAACGCGTTCGCGAGACAACCCCATCTCCTTGCCAACCTCGGAGAGCGTCCGGAATTCGCCGTCCTCCAGGCCGTAGCGGCGGGTGAGCACAAAGCGCTGCCGCTCGGACAAGACGTTGTTGAACGCCTTGTTCATGCGAGTCAGCTCCTGGACGTTGATGGACTCCTCGTCCGGGCTGACGGCGTCCTCATCCGAGAGGAACCGCTCAAGCGGGCGCGGGCGTGGGCCGTCGTCGACCGGCTGCTCGAGCGAGATCGTGTTGCCTTGCGACAGCAAAAGCTCCGCGCGCTCCTTGTCGATCCCGACCTCTTCGGCCAGATCGGCAACGTTGTACTCGATGCCCGCGGCCTCAAACCGCTTCATCGCCTTGCGCAGGTTGCGGGTCTGCTCGACCGCGCAGCCGGGGAGGCGCACGGGGCGCCCCGTGTGGTCGATCGCGCGCGTCATCTGGGCGCGCACCCACCACCGCGCATACGTGGAGAACCGGATGCCCCGGTCCGGGTCAAAGCGCTTGGCCGCGCGCAAGAGGCCGATGTAGCCCTCCTGCACGAGATCCTCTTCGTCCATGAACGGACCGGCGAGCTTCCGAGCCTCGCCATGGGCGATGCGACGGCCGGACATCGCAAGGCGCCAGCGGAGCTCCTCGGCCTGCTGCCACGCGCCCTGCGCGCGACGCGCGTGGGTCTTGACGGTGTCATCCTTGCGCGACGCCTTGGAGACCGCGCGGACGGCCTCCTCCAGCCGGTCGACGGCGCCCGCACGCGTGCGCTCGGCCCGATCCGGACGACGACGGAGGATGTTCTCCGCCGCGTCGATGCCGGCGACGGCCTCGCGCGCGGCCTGCTCCGCCTTGCGGATCTCCCGGGCGATGGTCTTCTCCTCCTCGGCGGTCAGTCGCTCAGAGCGACGACGGGCTCCATCAGCGGAACCAGAGCTGCGAATGCGCAAGGTCATGGGCTCTCCTCTTCGAGTGCGGTCGAAAGATGGGGGGAGGCGGTAGAGGTCGGGAGACGCTTTATAGGCGCGGTCGGGGAGGAAAGTTGTCAAGAACATGTCAAGACACGGTCGCGTGACGAAATCGGCATCTCAGAAAGCAGCCAACATCCTAAGTAAATACAAATCGTTAAGGAAAAGCCGGCGAACGAAGGCTGCACGTCGGCTGCACACTCCCTGCGTTAGGTCACGGCGCGCGAAAAAAGCTGGCCTCCGACCGTGACGGAGTGTGGCAACCCACGCCGCAACCGGTCTATTCCCTCAATCGCGAATACATCGCTGGGTCAACGGCAGGTTGGCGCACAGCCCCGGCACCGGGTTATCCGCCGCCGTTTCCCGGAAACCGGCATGTATCCGTTCGTGTTGACCATTCACGTCATCCTGTCCCTGCTGCTCATCATCATCATCCTGATGCAGCCCGGAAAGGGCGCGGACATCTCCTCGGCGTTCGGCGGGGGCGGGGGCAGCCAGCTCTTCGGCGCTTCCGGCCCCGGTAATTTCCTGACGCGCGGCACCGGTACGATCGCGTTCCTGTTCATGGTCACCAGCGTTTCCCTGGCGCTCATGGGCACCGGCGGCACGGGAACTGCCACCGGCGCCATCAAGGACGTTGGCGCAGACGAAGAAGGCGCCGGGTTCGGGAACAGCAAGCCGAAGGACGCGACGCCGGCGCCGGGCCCCGAGCTTCCGAACCCTCCGACGGCACCCGGGCCGGTCGCGCCCGACCAGCCCCCCGCGCCGGCCCCCGCGGCACCCGAGACAGCCCCCGCTGCGCCCGAGACCGCCCCCGCTGCGCCCGAGACGGCCCCCGTCGCACCGGGGCCCAGGTGAACCTGCCCCTCTCCAACCCCGAGACGGTCGAGCGCCTCAAGCGCATCGTCGCCGACCTGCCCGGCGCGTCAACGCGCGCGATGTTCGGGCAGACCGCCGTGTTCGTGGGCGGCAACATGGCGGGAGGCAGTTGGGGGAGCACATTCAACCTCCGCTTGTCGTCCTCAGACCGCGTCGCGGCAGACGCAGCGGGCTTCACCCCGTTTGACCCGATGGGCGGGCGACCGATGTCCGAGTACCGGGTGCTCCCTGTCGACCTGCCAGATGCCGAGGTGGTCGCGTGGTTCCAGCGGTCGATCGCGTACACAGCCTCGATCCCGCCGAAGGCGGAGAAGGCCGCCAGGAAGCCCGCGAAGAAAGTCAGCCGGTCGTAGCTCGGAGCCGGCCCGGTGGATCTTTCGGGCAAGGCCCTCGCGCTGCGACTCACGTTTTGGTGCGCGATCTTCGCGTGGGCGGTCTGGAAGATCCACAACAACGCCGACATCGCCGCCGGGGCGGCCATCGCTGTAGCCCCGGAGATGCGGTCGCTCGTGCGACCGCCGAACACCCGCGTACCCGCCGAGAAGCACGGCATCATCGACATCGAGGCGGTCCTGGAGGGGATGGCGGCGGCGAAGTCCGCGGCTGCGGGCTGCGAGGCGCACGGGGCGACGCTGCACGTCACCGTTGGCACCCACGGCCTTGAGCACGCCGAGCTGGACGGGCAGATCGCCGACCCGGCCGCTGCCTGCCTGACCGCTGCGATCTGGCAGCTCCCCTGGCCCGCCGGCGACGGGGAGATGGAGGCGGACAAGCCCCTTTGACCGGTGCCTAATCCTTCTCCGGGTTGAGATCACGCACCCGCGTGAGGAGCTCACGGCTCTGATCGTCGAGGTGTTTCGGCACCACGATCCGCACCTCGGCGACGAGGTCGCGCCCCCGCCCGTGCAGGTCCGGGGTGCCCTTTCCCCTCAGCCGGAACTTGGCGCCCGACGACGTGCCCGCGGGCACCGTGACACGCACGGAGCCCGTCGCTGTCTGCACCTTCACCGAGCCACCGAGCAACGCCGCGAACACGTCCACATCCACCCGGACCTGCTCCTCGCCCACCGGCGCCGCGGGGCGAGGGGGTGCGTCCTTCTCATCCGTGTCCTCGTCCTGCAGCGGATCCTGCCGTGCCGCCTCGGGCATCTTCATCCGTCCGCTCGGCGCCCTCGCTTTCGGCTCTACCAGGGAGATATCGGCGATCAAGTCGCCGTAGGTGCCGCCGTTGACCCCAGCGTCGCCCATCTTTGGCACGCGCAACGTCGCCCCGTGAAGGACGCCGGGCGGGATCTTGAGGTCATGGATCTCCTCGACGCGCGAGAGCGCCCGGGCGCCGTCGTGGCGCTTGAGCCGCGAGTACGTGACCGCCACCGAACCCCCCGTCTCCACCATGCTGATCGGCACGTTGACGAAAACGGGAATGTCCCGGCCCGGCGTGGGCGTCTCCGCCCGGGGCGTGGCGCGGGTGCTGCCTTTGCGGCCGAAGCCAAAGTCGGCGCCACCGGAGAAATCGTTGAAGATGTCCTCCAGATCAAGGTCGGAAGGGGCCTGCACACCCGCGGGCTGGGAGACGGGCGGGGGGCGGTAGAAGCCGAGGCCTGAACCGAGCCGAACCCGCTCGCCACGCCGATCATAGCGGGCGCGCGCGTCCACGTCACCGAGCACGTCGTAGGCGTCCTTGGCGTCCTTGAACTTCTGTAGCTTCGCGGCGTCCGTGCCGACGACGTCCGGGTGATTCTCTTTCGCGATCCTACGGAACGCCCTCTTGATGTCGTCGGGCGACGCGTCCTTCGGGACGCCGAGGGTGTCGTAGTGATCGGCTCCGGCCATCCGCGCGGGAGTATCAAGGCTGGGGAGTGGAGGCAGAAAGCTTCCATCTGACCGCGCCCGACCCCTGACCGTCGAGCGGGTTTTCTGGATATCTCAACACATGTTCTTCCGTCAGTTCCTCGAAGCGCAGAGCTCCACCTGGACTTACCTCCTCGCCGACCGCGAGACGGGCGACGCCGTCATCATCGACCCGGTGCTCGACACCATCGAGCGTGACCTCGGGCAGATCGTTGACCTCGGGCTGACCCTGCGCTGGACGGTTGAAACCCACGTCCACGCGGACCACATCACCGCAGCGGCGGCGCTCAAGGACCGAACCGGGTGCCGAACGGTCGTTTGCAAGCACGCTGGCATCGGCTGCGTGGACCGGGCGGTGGGCGACGGAGACCGCATCGAATTCGGACGCTACGGGCTCACCGTCATCGAGACGCCCGGCCACACCAATTGCAGCGTCTCCTACGTCACGGACGCTGGCCTGCACGCACCGCACCGCGTCTTCACGGGCGATGCCCTCTTGATTCGCGGCTGCGGACGCACCGATTTTCAACAAGGCGACGCGCAGGCCCTCTACCGCGCCGTTCATGCCCGGCTCTACACCTTGCCGGACGACACCATCGTCCACCCCGCGCACGACTACAACGGGCGTACCGCCTCGACGATCGGCGAAGAGCGCCGGCTCAACCCACGGTTGACGAAGGACGAGACCAGCTTCGTCGCGTTGATGGCGAACCTCAACCTGCCTCGCCCGAAGCAGATCGACGTCGCCGTCCCCGCCAACCTGCTCTGTGGTCGCACTCCGCCCGCCTGACTACTCGGCTTTCTCGCCCCTACTTGGCGTGCGCCGCAGCCCCGGCAGACGGATCGGACCGCGCCCACGCTCGGGCCTCCGGCCAGGTCACGCCTACGCGCGCCTTGGGCCTAGCCGCCATCTGGGCCGTCTCAAAAAAGCCCTCCAACGTCCGGAACATGAAGCTCGTGTCGATCCAGCACGCGCGCATGCACCCCTCGCACGACCCCGCCTCCATCTGCCGGCGCCGCTCGAAGATCTGGCTGTGCCAGTACTCCTCGAACTTGGGGTCGAGGAAATGGAGGTGCTGCTGCTCGGTGCGATGGCAGATGGTGAACTGGCCGTTCGGTGCGACGGAGAAGTAGAGCCGGCCGGCATCGCAGCCCTCGGACGGGAACCGACCGGTCTTGAGGTAGGTGCGGCTCGCCTGGAGGTAGGGCGTGCTGTTCAGGATCGGCCAGCCCTCCTTCTTCATGCGGATCAACGTGTCATACGCGGCGTCGATGCGGGTGTTGACGTTCTCCGCGTTCGTGTCGACGGCCATCTCGGGCCGGTAGCGCACGAACCGCGCCTCCCAGTTGCGCACGCCGTCCTTGGGGTCGGCGAGCAGTTCGACGGGCAGGAAGCTCACATGGAAGCCGATCGCCTTCGCAAAACGGACGATGTCCGGGAGTTCTTCGAGGTTGAGATTGGAGACGACGCAGTTGATGCTCGGGAGGCCGTGCTCCCCGCCCTTCGTCTCGGCGAGCAGGCGCGAGATCAGCGCCATCGAGCCGACGGCGTCGTCCCAGCTCCCCTCCTTCTCGCAGATGTAGTCAAAGCGCTCGCGGTACATGGAGTCGAGCGAGATGGAGAAGTTCCGAACTCCGTTTTTCACGCACTTCTCGATGCGCTCCGGCCCGACGCCAACCCCATTGGTGAGCACGCGTACGTTCAGCCCCGCCTTCACGAACAACCCCGCTGCATCCTCCAGATACTCGCAGGAGAACGGCTCGCCGCCGCCGATCGAGAGCTGCACGACCCCCATCCGCGCCATCTTCTTGGCCATCTCGTCGATCTGGTCGAGGTCCAGCTCCTCCTTGCGGTTGCCGTAGCGCCAGATGCCGCACATCTTGCACGTGAGGTTGCAGCGGTGCGTGATGCCAAAGTGGGCGTATACCGGTACTTTTCGGCCGAGAAAGGCGCGTGCGACGCGGGTGTATTGCGAGGTTCCGAGCTTCATGCGGCGCTCCCGAGTGGCGTGCGGACCCGACCCAGGCGCGCGATGACCGCGTGCCGGTTCAGGTTCAAAAGATAGTTGTACTCTACCAGCGGCGCGACCGCGCACGCACGACAGGGCTGCTCGCGGAGGAGGGCGAACGCTGCGCCAAAACCGCCGTCGCGAACGTTCGGGGCCGCGCTCGCGCCTGCAACGGACACCCGCACGACGCACGGGATCACGCTGCCATCGGCATCAACGACGCAATGCAGGTTCCCGGCGCTGCAGTGCACGTCCTCGTGCGGGGCTGTGCTGGCGATGCCGTCCGCGTGCGGCCACGTCGAGAGATACTGCAATGTCTTCGCGGAGATTCCGACGGCTCGGCCCTTCGCCTGCGCCCGCATGACCCAGTCCAGCGCGGCCCGTGCCTCTTCTGGCTTCAGCCGAAGGCGTCGGGCGGAGCGAGAGGCGAGCGGCAGCTCCGAGTGCAGGAGCTGGAACATGGCGGTTCCACCCAGCGCTTCAGCGGATCGGAGCGCGGCGTCGAGCTGCTCCGGGTCCTGGTTCTTCGTGCAGAGCGTCGTGACGGTGCTGACGGCGATGCCCGCGGCGCGCGCGGCTTGAAGTCCGGCAATCGCGCGATTGTAGCTACCAGGCTCGCGGATCGCGTCGTGGACGGCCTCGTCACCCTCGACGGGCACCAGGACCTGTCCCAGGGACCGGAGGAACCGCGCGCGCTGGACGAGCCCGGCGCCGTTCGTCTCCAGCGTCGTCGCCATGCCCAGCGAGGCGCACCTGTCGACGAGATCGCCAAGATCATCGCGGAGGAGTGGCTCACCGCCGGTGAAGCACACGCGCACGCAGCCGAGCGTGGACGCCTCGTCCAGCACGCGGACCCACTCGGTCGTCGTCAGCTCGGGCCTGGCGACGTTCGGCATACCGCACGCCGCACAGAGCGCATCGCAGCGCCAGGTGACGCGGGCGGTGAGCGCCAGCGGCATGCGGTGACCGGTCAGGCGATAGCGCAAAGCGCCGATTGCACCACGCACGTAGGGACCACGGGGGGCGGTGCCAGCCGTCACGCCGACCGCCCCAGCTCAAGGCACGCGGAGCGAACGGCTTCGACCATGTGCGAGAGATCGCGCGCGTCGAGGGAGGGGTGGACAGGGATGTGGAGTTGCTCGCGCTTGATGGTCGCGGCGTTCGGGCAGGGACGACGAAACTCGGGGAACAACGGGTGATCCGAACAGTCATTCATGTAGCCGGTGGTCGTGTCCACCCCCCGCTTCCGCAAGAGGGCGCAGAGGTCGTCGCGCCGCGAATGATGGACGACAAAGCTCATGTAGATGGGCTCGGCGCCCTCGGGGTACTCGGGGACGATCAGCCCGGGCACAAACGCCAAGTGTTCGTCCAGAAAGCGACCGTTCTTCGCCCGTGATGCGTTCAGGCCGTCCACGCGCGCAAGCTGCTGGAGGCCAACCGCCGCCTGCACCGCCCGCGGGCGGTTGGACAGAAAACTCTTCGGAAGCTCCTCGTAGAGCACCTCCGCCTCGCCAAAGGGCTCGTGGATCGGGTCCTTTCCGAGCTTGTTGCCGATGACGATGACGGGATGCAGCGTGAGCGGGTAGACGAACGGGTGCGTCGCCAGCTTCATCGCGAGGCCCGTGACGGCCTCCTTGCGCGCGCGGGTGAGCGCGGCCGGCGTGCTGGCGTCGATGGCCTTGCGGACGCTGTCGGCGACGGTATCGTCGTTCGTGGTGACCATGGCGCCGGTGAGCGTGGTCATGTTCTTTGTCAGGCCGAAGGTGTAGTAAGCGGCGTCGCCGAACGACCCGACGCGGTGGTCGGTACCGCCTGCGCCGGGTGAGCCGGGCGGCAGCTTCGAGCGGTACCGGGCGCCCGTCGACTGAGCGCAGTCCTCGATGACCTTGATGCCGTGCTTGCGGGCGATGGTGCCGATGGCGTCGAGGTCGCAGGGGGTGCCGTAGAGGTGCGTGGGGATGACGGCGCGGGTGCGGGGCGTGATCGCGGCCTCAAAAGCCGCGGGGTCGAGCACGTGCGTCCGAAGGCCGACGTCGGCGAAGACCGGGCGTACACCCGCCGTTACCGCGATGGACGGGATGGCAAAATAGGTCAGACCGGGGATGACGACCTCGTCAGCGCGGTCGGGCGCATCGCCGATGCCGTAGGCCTTGAGGATGAGGTAGCAGGCGTAGCGCGCGCTCGGCGTCATCACCGCGTGCTTCACCCCGATGAACCGGGCGAACGCCTGCTCAAACTCGTGGACCTTCGGGGCGTCCTCGGGCGGGCGGGCGATCAGCCGCGCGGACGTGACAGCGTCCTTCAGCGAGAAGCTGGGGCTGAAGCGGGGGATGCGGCCGAAGTACATGCCGATGACCGGGACGGAGAGGGGGACACGTACAGCCTACGATCTTGGCGCGCAGCGGTCTATGGACGGGGAGGGTGCGACAGCAAGGGCGGTAACGACGGGTACGCGGTCAGGCGGGATCGGGCGTCGGCAGGTTGGCGAGGTCGTCGAGACCCTTCGGTCGTCCGGCCAGCTCCCTCACCGCAAGCGCCTCCTGATCCCCTGCCACTCCGGCCCCGCCTCACGGACGTCCGGGCAATCGCTCCCGTACACAGCAAGCACGAGCTGGCGCGCGAGGATCAGACGTTCCAACGGTGTCATCGCCCAATACTGCTCGCGGGTGCGCTGGTCGGCCTCGGCGAACGAGCGCGACACGGTGACGATTCGGTCCATGCCCGCACTGCATCCGAGCGGATACCGTGCATCGCTGGAGTCCCGATGTCCCACACCCCGCCCGCCCACAACACGCTTTCACCCTACCTCGTCGTCCGCGACGCCTCCGCCTTCGTCGCCTTCATGGCCGAGGTGCTCGGTGCCGTCGAGCTTGGGCGGCTGACCACCCCGGACGGCAAGATCGGGCATTGTGAGGTGCGGATCGGCGACACCGTCGTCATGGTCGGCGACCAGCCCGACGGCGCCGAACCGTCGACCGCCATGCTCCACGTCTACGTCCCCGACGTCGACGCCTGCCACGCCCGCGCCCTCGCGCACGGCGCTGTCTCAACCCGCGCACCCGCCGACCAGTTCTACGGCGACCGGACCGCGATGGTCACCGATTCGTGGGGCGTCCGCTGGGCTTTTGCGACGCACCTGCGCGAAGTGTCGATGGAGGAGATGCAGGCGGCGGTGGCGAAGGGGTGACGAGGAGGACAGTCGGGCTGATCATCGGCGCCGTCGCCGGGATCGGCATCCTCCACACCGTGGCGACCCGATCAGGGACGACGTTGCCAGCGGCGTTGGAGTCGACCACGCAGGCGTCAACGCCATCGTCGCCTATAGCGCCGTCCGAATCGTCGGGTACGGCGGCAGTGGGCGGGACCGGAGCCCAGCCGAGCGAGCGCGACCGCGCCATCCTCGCCAAGCTGAACCAATCCGAAGCGGACCATCCCTATCACGGCGAGGATCTGCCCGATCCCGTCCGGGCGGTCAAGCAGCTCGGCTGGGAAGCACCGAAGTTCTACGGTGTCTGGTGCCAGAGCTTCGGAGAGCACGCGTCCTTCGCCACCCTGCTGGCCAGGCACCACCTGCCGCCGGACGATGACACCAGGCGCATGCTCGCCTCCCCCTACGCGCCGGTCTGCCTCTGGCTCTACCCGCCCTGACCGCTTGCCGTGCTCGACTCGGTTCTTACATATCGAATATGAGATATGAACTCCCCGAGCGCCTCACCGCGCAGCAGCTCAGCGCGGCCGCCGCGGTCTTCGCCGCCCTCGCCCACCCCGTCCGTCTGCGGATCGTGTCCGGATTGCTCGACGGTCGCTGCTCGGTAGGGCCGATGACCGAGTGCCTCGGGCTGCCACAGGCGTATGTGAGCCGCCATCTCAGCATCCTACGGAAGGCCGGCGTGGTCAGCAGCAGCGTGGAGGGCCGACAGCGTGTGTACCGGGTGTCGCACCCGGCGGCGGCGGCGCTCGTCGACCTCGTCCAGCAGCGGTTTCCCGGGGAGGGCGCATGACTCCGGACGCGCTGTGGTGGGGCGGGATGGCGGCGATCATCGCGTACGTGGCCTGGGGCCGGTTCGCGGGGAAGACGTCCTCATCGGGGGCGCGTGCGATGGTCGCGTCGGGCGCGCGGTTGCTGGACGTCCGGACGCCCGGCGAGTTCGCCGGTGGCCACCTCCCCGGCGCGGTCAACATCCCCCTCGGCGAGCTATCCAAGCGGACTTCCGAGGTTGGAGGCCCGGAGAGCGCCGTCGTCGTCTACTGCCTGAGCGGGATGCGCAGCGGTCAGGCCGCGCGACTGCTGAAGCAGGCGGGCTTCCGCCAAGTCGCCGACCTCGGCGCCATGAGCCGGTGGTGACCCCGCGCGAATCGAACCCTTCAACCCTCGGAGAACCTCAACGACCTTCACCATCGAGAGCGCCGGCGGCGTGGCCGGCCAGGCCCACGTCGACGCCCACACCCTGACCTTCGACCAGCCGGTCGCCGCCGGGGGGGGCGGACGCCGGCCCGTCGCCGCTCGACGTGATGGTGGCGTCCGTCGGGGCCTGCGCGCACTCCTTCGCCGCCGCCTTCCTCCGCGCCCGCAAGTACCCCGTCGCCGGGCTGACCGTGACGATCCACGCCGAGAAAGCCGCAGAGGGACCCCGCCGCCTCGCGACGGTCCGCATCGTCGTCACTCTCCCGGACGGCGTGCCCGCCGAGCTGCTACCGAGGATCGAGCAGGCAGTCCGCGGCTGGCCAACCCAGAAGGCGCCGAACTTGCCCCCGCGAGTTCGGTGCCTTCGATCAGGGTTGGCCACGGGAGGGCCTGCCTCGTTGACCGTGAATCCTTGACGCGTCAAAAAAGTCATGAACACGCCCGAATCCCGGAATTGGCAGGCCCGACCCCGGAGAAACAACCGAACCGGGAGCGGCAGCGACCGGATCGGTTGGCCAACCCAGAAGGCGCCGAACTTGCCCCCGCAAGTTCGGTGCCTTCGATCAGGGTTGGCCACGGGAGGGCCTGCCTCGTGGATGCCGAATGGTTGACGGGTCAAGGACGTCACGAACAGATCAGAAACCCGAAATTGGCAGGCCCGACCCA
>CAIMSU010000217.1 GCA_903844155.1 uncultured Pseudomonadota bacterium
CCGGCGCTTGCGGTGGCTCGGATCGAGCGGTCAGAAACGGCCTGATGTACCCGGCATGTACCAGCCGCCATGTACCGTCAGCACGATCCGCGATGAACCGTAATAAAAGCACACAGCGGCGGACTCTCATGGCCTGCCGCCAACTGTGCGAATAACATAGGTTACAAGCTAATAGTATCGGTACACGATGTCCCGCGGTACACGCCGGGTACATCACTCCGAATCCTCGCGGATCAAGGCGGGGACGTTCATGGCAGGCACCTGGGCCACCACGTCGCCAAGCCGCAGGCCGCGGTTGGCTTCGATGTAGCTGGCGTCCTGCCCGAGCTGCGCGTGCCCGACCAGATACTCGCGGGCTGCTCGGTCCACGCCGGCGGCGGCAAGCTCCGTCTGGAAACCCGCCCTGAAGGAGTGGTCGGGGCGACCCTTCCACGAAGCCAACGGGACGCCGGCCCGCTTCCAGATGAGCGCGATGTCGCGCGACCGCACGAGCCGGTGGGTGTGGGGACAGGGCACGATCCAGTCGTCGTCGTCCCAGTCGGCGAGCCTGCCGGTCCGCCACTCCGCCAGCAGCACCGGAGCGACGGGGATGACTCGACCCGTTCGCTCCGTGCTGGGTTTCCCAAGCTCGCCCCGAATCGTGAGCAGGCCGCGTTTGTCGTTCAGGTCGTCCCAAAGGAGCCCCATCACCTGCTGGACGCGCAGGCCGGTGCAACGCATCACGATGAGAACGCACCGACGCCAGCCCTCAGCTGCGCTGATCGCGGCATCCATCTCGGCCCACGTCGGGGCGCCGCGCGGCGTGGTCGCGGCTTTCCGAGGTAGTTCCATCCTGCGCACCCTCGGTACGTGGGGCTCGAACTCCTCCCGTTCATATGCCCAAGCCCAGAGCAAGTGCACGGCCTCGATGTGCTTGCGCGCGGTGGTATCCGACCGCCGGGGGATGTACCGCCCAGTCTTCGGCGTTCGAACATGGTCCCAGTACCGCTCAACCGTCAACCTCGACAGGTGGGCCGGGACGGCTCCCACGCCGAATTGCAGTTCGTACCAATCGAGGAAGGCGTCCGCCTGTTGGCCCAGACCCGTCACCGTCCTCGGGGCAAGCCGTCTATGGCAGGCGGTGATCCAGGCAGCGGCGATTCGGCGGAGCGTAGGGATTTCAAGTGCGACTTCAGGCTGCCAGATGCGGCCGGTGTCTTCGGCGAGTTGGACGGCCCGGAGAAGGTCCCGCGCCGCCCGCTCGGTCGCGCACGTGCGGGCGTGGGGCGTACCGTCGGGATCGCGCCAGCGGACACGGGGACTGCCGCGGTGATGATCGATTGACGCCATGTTGTCAACTCCAAAAGCCAGGTTTCTACGATTGGGAGGGCTCGCCACCGCCAGACCATGCGCGAGCCGACGCCAACCCCGATCCGGGGCGGCGGGAGGTGGGCTGGGGCGCCGTCAGCCATGCCGAGCAACGTCCGGGGCTGCACGTCGATGGAGGCGGCAACGGCCTCGGTGTGGAGGGGGAAGCCGGTCAAGGCTGACCCCCGAATTCCTGTGTCTGCGGGCATGCCGGCCCCCCCTCGTTCCGGGGGTCGTGGTGGCCGATCCCTTGACTGCCGCGCGGGACAAGCGCCCGCCCGATCTTGCGGGCGTCGTCCTCGTTGAAGTCGACCCCAGCGTCGCGCACGTCGCGCAGGACCTGCGCGAACCCATCGCCATCGAACCCCTGCAGCTGGCGACCAGCCCGGTCCCTCACATCGACCGAGCACGGTCCCGGCGTCCGGCCGAGGTGCAGCACGCAGGCGCACTCTTGACCCTGAAGGATGAACGAGCCGACGACTCGGGGATCGACATCCCGAGCGGGTGCGCGCGGTGCGGGCGCGATCACAGCACCCGCCCACTCGAACAAGGGCCCGACGCTCACCCGTCCACCCACTGAATGCGGCGTTCGAACAGCAGCAGAAGCCGCGCGGTGTCGAGCGCGTCGGAGAGCGCATCGTGGGTGCCGGGGATGATGTCGAGCAGGCCACGGCGCAGGTCGTCCAAGGACCGCCCCGCCACCACGCCGCGCGTCTGCGGGATGAGGGCGAGGTGCATGAGATCGATGTCACGGTGGCTGAACCACGCGCGCAACGCCCGCTTCTCGCCGACCCGCGCCAGAGCCTCGGCGACGAACGGGCGGTCGAATGTGGTGTTGTGCCCGGCCCAGGTGAGGCGCACCGGCTGTCCGTCCGCGGGCGGCGGGCGCACCTCGTCCAGAAACGCGACGAGCTCGGCCAGCGCCTCCGCCTCCGGGGCGGCGCGCAGCTCCGCCCAGCGCGGCGCCGAGTACCCGTTGCACGCGACCGCGTCCTCCTCGATGAGGAGTCCGGGCGCAGGCAGGACCCGGCACCGAAACGACCGGCCGATCTCGCCGTCGATGAGTTCTACCGCGGCGATGTCGAGGAGCGCGCCGGTGGCCGAATCGAGCGACCCGGTCTCGGTGTCGATGACGACGGCGTTCATGCGGTCCTCCGGGCATCGAGCGCGCGCAGCGCGGCGGCGATCCCGATGGGCAGCGCCTTGTCGGTTGCACCCGCCCACTTGGAGATCGCCGATTGGGTGACGCCCAGGAGTTGGGCGGCTTGCAACTGGGTCATCGACCGCGCGCGGATCCACGCGGCCAGGTTCTGGCCGGTCGGCGGCGGCGGCCGACGAACGGCGGGCGGAACAGGGGCGCGCACCTCCGAGCCAAGCCCAGCCACGCCGGCCAGGGCGTCGTTGTAGGCGCGGCGGGCGAGGTCGAGCGCGATCATCCGTCGGCGCATCTCCCCCTCCATCCGGCGCATCTCGCGGACCCGCGCGACCGTGATCTGGATGAGGTGCGCGAAATTGTCTGACGCCACGTCGAGGCTGCCGGGGAACGATACGCCGTCCAGCGCGTCGGGCCAGAGTTCTTCGAGTGCGAAGGTGTGGCGGGTGAGGTCGTTGTGCCGGCCCCAGAGGTCGAAGACGTACGCGACGATCTCCTCGTCGGTCATCGGCGACTCGTTGTGGGCGATGCATGCCGCCGGACCGGGCAGCCCGATGGCGTGGCAGACCGACTCGCGAAGCCGGGCCAAGGTCGCGACCGCATCCGGGACCAGGGCGTCGACCCGCTGCGCGTCCGTCGCGGGGTGGAGGCCGAGAAGCGCGGCGAGGAGGCGGAAGGGATCGCGGTCGGCCGGGGCGAACGTCGCCCAGCGGGAGCCAGGGGGCAGACCCGACGGGCTGCGGGGATGCGTGCCGTGCGGGATCGGGCTCATGGCTGCACCGCGCAGAATGCGACGGCGTGATCGTGGCCGGTAGACGGCGCCAGGGCGTCCACGCAGGTGGCCACCTCGGCGGTGTGGGCGCGGACGCGGAGCCCGTAGACGACGCTGAACCAGGCGCAGACGACCGCGAGGATCAGGAGGGGGACAGCGGGAGAGGGCGGACGGAGGCGAGGCATGCAGAATCCGAGGGAGAAGGGTGGAAGGTCAGGCGGGATCGGGAGAGGGAGTGTTCGGGCGCGACGCCGCGTCGGTGGTCGAGGCCGGCGGCCGGAGCCGCCGATGCGCGGTGCTGGTCGAGAGCCCGAGCACGCGACAGGCCTTGCGCAGACCAATCTCCGAGACCATGCGACGAAGCCGGCCGACGTCGATGTCGGCCTTGGGACGCCCGCCGCAGATGCCGCGGGCGCGGGCGGCGTCGATCCCGGCCTGCACCCGCTCCCTGGCGAGGTCGCGCTCCAACTGCGCCATCGCGCCGGCGACCGCGAACATGGCGCGGCCGAGTGGCGTGGACGTGTCCATCTGCTCGGTCAGGCTGACAAAACCGACGCCCAGCGCCTCGAACTCGGCGAGGGCGTTCACGAGGTTGACGAGCGAGCGCGCGAACCGATCGAAGCGCCAGACCACCACCACGTCGATCTCACGCCGTCGGGCGGCGGCCCAGAGCGCGTTCAGCCCCGGACGATCCGCCTTGGCCCCCGAAAACCCCTCGTCCACGTGGCGGCAGACGACGGTCCAGCCCCGCCGCTCGCAGTAGGTCTCCAGGGCCTCGCGTTGGTAGGCGGTGCCGTGCTTGTCAGCCTGGGCGCGGGTGGAGACACGGGCGTAGATCGCGGCG
The DNA here is from genome assembly GCA_903844155.1 of uncultured Pseudomonadota bacterium. Taxonomy (GTDB): domain Bacteria; phylum Myxococcota_A; class UBA796; order UBA796; family SXON01; genus CAIUMM01. The sequence continues at coordinate 4,117 of CAIMSU010000217.1, forward strand.
CGAAGGGGCTTCGGTCCGGAGGTCACGAGCTTTCCCCGCGAAGTGCGCTCACGCGCGATCGGTGATCGAGTCCGCGAAGCAGGATCTCGGGGCACATCTCGCGGACCCGACTCGCGCAGCGGGCCCCGAGCACCGCATCGAGCGTGTCGGCCCGGGCGTTGCTGGTGATGATCGTGGCGCCCGCGCCGTTGTACCTGCGCGTGATGATCTCATCGGCGAGCGACCGCTCAAAATCGGTCGAGAGCACCGGCACGTCGTCGAGCACGAGGAGTGCTGTGGCGGCAAGCTCCGCAGGGGAGCGCCCCGGCGTCGGGAGCTTGCCCTTCATGTCATGCAGCAGGTGCCCGAAGTCGACGAAGCGGGCGGCAATCCCGCGTTCGAGCACGCCGTGGCGGAGTGCTGCGACAGCGAGGTGCGTCTTGCCGACGCCCAGATCCCCGACGAGCATCTTGCCGGTGGCCACGCCCGCGGGGTCGAGCCCCTCGACCCACTGGCGAAGCGGCAGGGCGGCATCCTTTCCGCCCATCCATTGCCAGCTTTCGAACGAAGAGGTGGCGTGTCGCGCCGGAACCTGGGCGGCGTTCCAGAGGGCAACGCGCCGCACGACTCGCTGACACGCGCATCGCCCGGTTCGCCCCTCGGCGTCCAGCTCGCGTGTCCAGCCGCCGCCGCTGCACGCGGAGCAGACCGGACCCGGCTCGACCTCGGCCACCGCCCAGGCGCCGCGCGGGCGGATGATCACGTTGGACATGGGGCCTCTGCGGAGGCGGGGGAGCAGTCGGGGCGCGGGGTTCGCATTGGTTTTCCGCGTTATGCGATAAACGAAATGCGTGCAAGTGATTTTCGCGTGGCCGCTGATGCGAATTCGCGGTAGCTGGAGGCAGGCCCCGGGAAGCCCGGCGGGGAATCGGTCATACTGACCGCATGTTTTCTTTTTATGCCTCTTTTCGACCTGTTCAGTACCGGCGCGCCCGAAACTGGTTTACGGGGCCGTGATGAAGATACGGCGTTCCACCAACGGGTCGCACATCGCGTGCACCTGGTCGGCGCTGCTGGTGCCGGTGCCGACGCCGATGGCCCGGATCGAACGCGCGCTCACGGCGGCGGCGTGCCTGGACCATCGGGAGCCCGGCGTGCTCGCCGATCTGGCGACGGTCGTGGAGGAGTGGGTCGCGGCGCGGGAGCGCCCGCGCCGTGATGGCCTACGCGCCGCTGCGCTTGGCGTCCGGGCTGGATGCGGCCTGGACGCGGTCGATCATCCGGCCAACGACGAGGCTCGCCTCCATCTGCTCGACGCCGCGCGCGATGACCTCCATCTGGGCCAGGACGAGCGGCTTTGTCGGCCCGCTTCGCGTGAGAGCGCCGACCAGTCTCAACAGCAGCTCGCGCTCGTTCTCGGGGAGGCCTTCGAGCCCTTCCTGCGAGACGTGGTCGGGGGCACCCGTGCCGAGCCGCAGGACGAGCTGCCGCCCGCAGGTGCTCACCCACGCCCCGATCTCCTCCACATGCAGCCCGGTCTCGCCGATCTCCGCCTTGCTGATGGCGCTTTGCGAGCGGTCGAGGCGTGCGCCAAGGACCGCTTGGTTCATGCCGGCTTTTTCGCGCATCTCGCGGAGGAGGAGGCCGAGGTCTTTTCGGGTCATGCGGCAGTATATGCCATATTTGCGTAACGCGCAAAGGTGAAAAACGCATTACACCGTTTTTCACATGAACCCGCTCGCTCTCCACGCTCCCCCGTCGCTCGCCGAATGGCTCCGCACCCGTCGCCTCGCCGTGCACCTCACCCAGGGTGCCCTGGGCGCGCGACTCGAAGAATTCGGTGGCTGTAACCAGTCGAACATCTCGACGTGGGAGCTCGGCGACGCGATCCCGGACGCCGGACAGATCGTCGCGTTGACGCGGGCGATGGGCGTGTTCGATCCGGCCGAAATCACGCTCCGCGACGATCTGGCGCTCGTGGCGCGGCGGCAACTGGCCGCGCGCCGGCTCGCCCCGTCGCCTGCGCCGATCCCGGTTCCCGGTCGTCGCCGTCGCGGTGGTCGTTCCGCCGTCGCTCCCCTCGTGCCACCGGAGGCCGGTCATGCCCTCGCCGACTGACCTGCACCCCTCGACGGTGCGGCTGCTTCGCGCACTCTCGGAGCCTGGCTCGGGCGGATCGACCGAGGCCACGGCGGCTCGGCAGACGTGGATCGAGTCGGGCTACCCAGACCTGCCACGGAGCAGCCCGACGAACATCCTCGGGGAACTTCTGGCGGCGAAGCGCCTGGAGTCGGGGATGACGCAGCGCGACGTCGCGAAAGCGCTTGCCGGGGTGCGCGGCGCGACCGCGACCGCGCTGGGGCACTGGGAGAGCGGCCACGACATCCCGGACGCCGGGCAACTCGCCGCGTTGTTCCGGGTCCTGCCTTTCTCGGAGGTCGAACGTTCCGAGGCGCTCCGGCGGGCGTACGACGCGTGCATGCTCCTCCCGGCACCGCCGCTGTGAGCGGGCTCGGATCTTTTTTGCGGGACGCACGCGTGGACGCGCGGTCGACGCGCGCGCTGGCGTGTGCGTCGCCGGGATTGTGCGCCCTGCGGGTGAGGCCGCGTCGGCTGGAGGCGATCGAGCGCGGGGAACACGTCCCGGATCTCGTCGAGTGGGCCGAACTCGCCCAGCTCTACATGCTCGACGCCGAGGATGTGGCGCGCGGGCTCGGCGCCGCGTGGCGGGAGCGGGTCGGTCCGAGCAGCTCCGTCCCTGCGCCGAGCGCCGCGCCCGTGGTGCTGATGGTGCCGTCCCCGGCGTTCGGGGCGTGGCTACGGTGCGCGGCCCGCGACACCTCGATCGTCACGCTGGCAACCCAGCTCGGCCAGACGCGGGGGGTTTTTCCCGCGCAGGTGGCGGCGTGGTTCCATGGCCGGTCCGCCCCAGACGCGGTGCAGTGGGGGGCCTTGTGCGAGGCGCTGAACCTGTCCGCCGAGGACGGCGCGCTCGGACTCGCGGCGCTCCGCTCGGATCGCACCGCCCGAGGGGGCCGATGATCCCGATCCAACTCGATCTATTTGCGCGCGATCGCTCGGGGACGGGACGGCACCCGCGATCCCGGTGGGCGACCCAGGCGCTGGTGTTCGCGGCCGGTGACGACGGCGTGACCGCGGCCGGGATCGCATCGGCCCGAGTGCTCGCTCCCGGCACGATTCGGCGGCACCTTCGCCACCTTCGAGCCCTCGGCCGTGTGGTGCGGCGGGACGGGCGGTGGTTCTCGGTCGAAACGGGGGGAGCGCCGTGAGCGGTCCCCGTACCCGGCAGGCGTACGCCGACGTCGATCGACTCGGACGACGTCGGGCGACCCGCCGGAGGCCGGACGCGGTCGTACTCCGGCCACGCTGGGCCGACGCCAGCAATCCAGGGACGCGACGCCTGCACTTTCCCGTCTGGATCCTGCGCGCCCCGGAGTGGCAGGCGCTCGGGCCGGGTGCGCGGTACACGTTTCTGACCATCCTGGCGCACGCCTCCAAAAAGGGCGGGGCGAAGGTCGCGTACAGCGTGCTCAGGGCGGAGACCGGACTCGGTGAGTCCACGGTGATCGCGGCCGTCGCGGAGTTGGAGCGGGTGGGGTGGCTCAAGGTCGTCCGCGAAAAGGTCGGACCTACCGAGAACACCGTCAACGTCTACCAGATCGGCTACCCCGGCGAGGCCGATCTCATTCGCCGGGCCGTCGAGCGCACCCGGAAGGACGGGGCGGGCCAGCGCCAGGACCCGCGCGTGCTGCCCGATGACGTCTACTTCTCGAACACGCGGAAGGCGTGGGAGATCCGCAAAGCGTTCATACAGGCGTGGGAACTCTCCAGCATCGAATGGCAGTCGCTCGCCACATCGACGCGAGCCCTGGAAACGATGTTGACGCTTCGGGCGCGGATGATCGCGGGGACCGTGACCCTCTCGAAGCTGGAGATCGCGCGGTGTGCCCGCCCGATCCGGTCAAAGCCGCTCGCCCGGACGCGGGTGTGGGAGTCCCGTCGGGGGCTGATCGGCCTCGGCGTGTTGACCGTCGTCGCCCAAGGGGGTCCGTGCCGGCACGTGAAGAACACCTACGCGGCGTGCGTGCCGCCGAGCTGCGCAAAGTGGGCGACGTACTGGATCGGCTCGGCGCCCGGGGCGGTCGAGGAGCACGACAACGACGACGAAGCCGAGGCCGAGCGCGAGGCGCCTGTCGCGCTGACGTTTCCCGGCGTTCGCGTTTCCTTTCGGGCCGGGAGCAAGGTCGCACCAGACCATCTGTGTGTCGCGTGCGCGCGCCCCGCGAGCCGGGCTCGCCGTCACATCCACAAGCCGGGCGGGTCGGTGGTGGGGTGTGCGCCCCGCTACTGCTCGGGCGAGCACACCGAGCCGGTGGTCGCCGGCTGCCCGGACTGCGCGGCACCACTGGCCGACCCGGCGGCGATGGACGCGACCCGCGCCGCATGGGCGCGAGGCGAGGATGGACCGCCTGTGCTCCGGGCGGATGCGGCCGAGGGCGACGTGACGTGCGGTGCCTGCGGCGCGGTCCACCGCTTCGCGGAGGCGTGGAGCGCGGACCTGCGCTTGCCGAACCCCGAGGCCCCGTGGCTCCCCCTGAACGCCGAGCAGCTCGTGCGCGCCTGGCTCCACGCTCGCTTCGACCGTCGCGATCCCGTCCCGACAGAGGTGGCGCTCGCCGAGCGCATCATCGTGGAGCTGGGCGATTGGTGGAGGGCCCGGACGCGGATCGTGACGGACTGGAAGCGATTGGATTCGAAGGACCTCCGGTTGTTGACCGGGCTGGCGCAGCGAGCGGGCTTCGGGGCGACGCCCGACACGTCGTAGTCCCTCACGCGACAGTGTGAGCGCCGGGCCTCGGCGGCGGTGAGTCCACCGCCGACCGGGGCCGAAGTCCGTTTTCCGGACCTGGATTCCGCCGAAATTGGGCACCGCGCGGCGTGGTTGGACCGCGATCGCGGGGCGATGGACGGCTGCGACTGCGACGGGACGGCCCGGAGGCAGGTCGGCGGACGCTGATCCGGGCCTCCCCAGGCTTCGCGAGGCCCGAATGGCGGCGTCAGCAACTTCTTTCTCCGCGATATACCTACGGTATCGCTGCGATGGCCCGGCCCAGTGGAGAGCGGTCGGAAGGGTTGGCCCGGCGCAGCGTGGAGGTTGACCCGCGCGGACTCGGAGGTTGGCCCGCACGGTTGAAGACAAGCAGGGTTCTCTTGATCCAGTGCTGGATCCAGTGTGGGGGTGCGCGCGCGCGCGACGTGAAGCACGATGCAGCGGACGCCCCGCCCGCCGCAGGCACCGACGCGCTGGGATCAGCCCCGTCGCGAAGCGAGAAACCCGCTCCCAATGCGCGCCACCATCACGGTCGCATTGTCGCGCCCAACGGCCGCCGCGGACAGCGCCCCGGCCAACAGGCCGTCAGCCAGCCCCTCCGCGCTCCCGGTCTCCCGCGCCAGGCGCAGCATCCCGGCCTCGTCGACCGCATCGGCCACCCCGTCGCTCGCGAGCACCAGGACATCGTCGGCGTCCAGGGCGAGGTCCGCGGTCACGTCGGGGAAGTCGTCGGACTGGGAGCCGATGCAGCGCGAGAGAACGTGGCGTCCGAAGCGGTGCGGTGTCGTCCGAAAGGCGACCCGGTACCCTCGGCCCTCGCGTCGGAGCAATGCCCCCAGCACATCCCCGGCGTGCGCGAAGCAAGCGATCCCGCCGGCTCCGCCGCGGACGTAGCAGGCCGAGAGAGCGCATCCACCGTTCGCCCCAGCCAGGGCCGCCCGGACGTCACGGTGCGTGTCCCCAAACGCGCCGACGAGCCGCTCGACGCGCGTCCGGCCCGGGCTCCACCGCGCCACCACATGCCCGGGCAGCCGCTGGACGGCGGTCTCGGCGGCCAGGCGGCCGCACGCCATCCCGCCCATCCCGTCCGCCAGGACGAGGAGCCGCCGCTCGGGCTCGCCGTCCCTTCCGCGCGTCAAGACGCAGGCCCGCCCGGCGTCCTGTTGCTCGGCGCGGTCGCCGAGGTGCTGGCTCTGGGCCACGTCGAAGCCGCGGGCGGTCACGTCGGTGTCCGGCCGGTGCGCCAGCCGCCCGCAGCGAGCTCGCGGGCGTAGCGGTCGGCACGGCGTTGACGGCGCGCCGTGGCGGCGAGCGCAGCCGGGGTGGGCGTGTCCCGGACCGGTGGCCGAGGGGCCGGAGGCGGCGGCAGTGTCAGCCGGTCGGCCGAGGCGACAGGCTCCTGCGCTCGGGACGGCCGCGCCCACACCACCCGCTCGGCGACCTCGATCCGCGTCACCTCCCCGTCGCGGGTCTGGCTGACGACGATGTGCGAGACGGGGTCGCCCGCGTCCCGCGCCGCTCGAAGGGCGTCCTGCGCGAGGTCCTCCTGCTCGGGCGTGAGCACGGGGTCGGGACGTCTCGGAGTCGCGGGCGTCGGCAGCGCGCCAAGCAGCAAGAATGGCAGAAGCGCGCCGATCATTGCGGTGTCTCCAGCGCTAGCTGGACCGAACCGATCGTGATGGGGAAGCGCAGCCCCGGCCGCACGCGGATGCCCCACTCGGCGGTCTGCCCGTTGCTCGCCGGGTCGAACCGGGCGGCGGCGTTTCCACGCGCGACCTCCCCCGCGAGGGCGGCTCCGATCTGCCCGGCCAGGATGGACGGCACCACGATGACGAAGAGCCCCTGAAAGTTGCGGAACCCGAGCGCCCCGTAGTTTTTCACGGGCACGGTGATGCCGTCACCGTCGGCGAGGGTGAGCGGGTAGACGTCGAAGGTCCCGCGGCGACCCATCGGGGCGCGCAGGAAGGGCGCGAGGTGATCGGCGAGCGAGGCGCCCGTGAACAGCCGGATCGGGTCGAAGGAGAACGCCCCGAGGGAGATGCTCGGCGTTGGCGCCACGATGTCGAAGTCGATCCCATCCGTGCGCGGCACGGCGACGGGGCTCATGACGGCACCACGTCGATGATCACCGGCTTCTTCTTGGGAGTCCGGGCGGGTTTGGCGGGTGCCGGGATGATCTCGGTCGGCACCACCGTCTCGACAGGCCGGGGCGTCTCCGCGACGGGTTTTTGCCCAGGCGCGGGCGCGGGTGCCTTGGCCGGGGTCCGCTGCGCCTGTTGCTGCTCGAATTCCCTTGCCAGATCCTCGTCGCTTTCCAGACCCGCCTCCGCGTCAGGGTCGCCGCCGTCCGCGTCGTCGTCCTCGGGCTCGTCGCCGGCGTTCGGCCTGCCGGCCGCCGCGATGGTGGACCCGTGCTCGTCCACGAGGCTTTCGAGATCCCCGAGCCGCTTCCGGATCGCGGGCAGTTCGCGGGCGAGCAGCACGCGAATCTCGCGCAGGTTGAGCGCGATGTCGGCGAGCCCGCCCGAAATCCGGAACAGGAGGTGCATCCCGTGGCCCTGACGCTCGGGGCCGGGCAGCTCCGCCCAGTCGCTGATCGTGGCGGCGTAGTCGCTGGTGGTGCGGGCATCGAACGGCGCATGAAAGCGCTCGATCGCGCGTTGCCAGAGCGGGGCGGGGCGGGGTTGGGGTGGTGGGACGGGCTTTTTCGGCATGGTGGGATCTCCTGTGGGGGACGTTGGCAGCCGCGCTACGCGGCGGTGGAATTGGTCGCCTTCTTGGCGGCTTGCTGGGCGCGGTACTGCTCCAGGGCCAGATCGAGGAACTGGCCGAGCGCGTCCGTCGCGCCGGGCTCGCCGAACATCTGGCTGACCTCGGGCATGCGCAGCCGCTCCATGAGTTTCTCGTCCTTGGTGACGGCATCGAGGAGCCCGATCAGCGCTGGATCGAGGCCGAGCTTGGACGCCAGCGCCATGCGGCCGAGCGCGCCGATGTTGTCGATCACCGAGGTGGCGATCTCCTGGCGGAGCTTGAGCTCGGCCGGGTCGGCGCGGACCTCGCGGTCGAGCGCAAGCGCCGCAGTGTCGACCTTCACGCTCAAGAGCGTGCTCTGAAGCTCCGCGATCACCCCCTCGCGACGTTCCAGCTCCGTGTTGAGCTGGGTAATCTGCTTGCGCAGCTCGCCGTTCGCGCCGATGAGCTGCCGGGCGGCGTGCTGGTGCGACGCCATGAGATCGTGCATCGCGTCCTGGGTCATCACCTGGGTGACCTGATGGCCACGTTCGACCGAGTCAAAGAGCTTGCGGTAGGCGCTCTCGATGTGGGCGACGACCGTCTCGGGGAGCTCCATCGGGTCGGGCAGGGTGCGCGGGGTCGAGGCGGCGATGGTGGGCGCGTCGGAGAGGGGGGTGTCCGCCTTGTCGGCGGGCCCGTCGTCCGCGTCGTCCGCGTCCAGATCGTTGTGCCGGCCGGTGACCCGAAAGGCGAAGCAGACGCTCACCCCCTTCGGCCGCCATGCCTGCACCTGAAACGTCGCCGACCGGCGTTTTCCCAGCGCCGATGCGACGGTCGTGCGCACGAACTCCAGGCTCGCGATGATGAGGTTCCGCTTCTCCCTGGCCTTGGAGCGGCCGTCCTCGTCGTCGTCCTCGTCGGGCGAGGCGTCTGGATCCCGATCCTCAAAATCGCGGGCGATGGCGGAGCTGCCGTACGGCTCGTCCGGCATGAACGCGTTCAGGTCCGCGCGTGTGAAGTCCCGGCGGCCGAGCGCCTGGTACTTGGACCGTGACAGAACCTCGCGCACGCTGATGTGCCCGATCTCCTCTGCGTCGCGCTCGAACAGCTTTCGCAGCTCGTCGGCCTCGGTGATGTGGACGTACATGGGGTCGCTCCGCCCCATCGGCCTAAGGAAGCGCTTCCCTGCTGCGTGCTTGCTGCGCGCCATTCGCGGCTGGCTGCGTGCCATCCGCGGCCCAGATGCGCGTCAGTTACGCGCCGGCTGCGTCGCCAGTCGCGCCAGTTGCACCGATTTGGGCCTCTGCCACCGCCGCCAGTCGCAACCAGCCGCATCGCCAGCCGCGTTTTTTGTCCGGCCAGCTGCAACCAGCTGCGCCGGCACGCCTTGCCAGTGGCGTTTTCGCTTGCACCAGCTGCGTTGGCACCCCTTCCAGCTGCATCGGCACGCCTGCCAGTCGCATCCACCCCCATCGCCAGCTGCGCGGCACCGTTCACCAGTTGCAGCGCGGCCGGTGCCAGCTGCACGCAACTCGGAATCCGCTTGCCGTGCGACTGGCGATGCAGCCCGTTGTAGCTGGCGAATTGCCAGTGCCTTTCTCAAGACCGCGGATACACCATGGCCACCAACGACGTCCTCCTCGTCGAACCCGCCCCCACCCCCGAGGTCAGAAAAACATGTCCACCGCACTCGCCAAAGCCATGCAAGGTGAAAAAGTCTCCGAGACCGCTGCCAAGGGGGCGCTGTCCGCCGCCGTGGACAAGCTGAAAAACCTCCGTACGAAGGCGGAGAGCATGAAGGAGAAGGCGGGTGCCGTCGGCGCTGCCGCGCTCCACATCGGCGAGATGCAGACGACCTTGTTCGCGACCTCGTTCGCCGAGGGGTACTTTGGCGAGGACAAGATGAAGGTCGGCCCGGTGGACGTCCGGGCCGGTGCGGGCCTCGCCGGCGCGGCAGTCGGGCTGTACCAGACCTTCAACGGCAGCAGCGCCGGGGGCCATGTGCTCGCCGTGTCGAACGGGCTGCTCGGCGCGGCCGTCGCGAGCTTCGGCCGTCGGGCCGGGGCGTCCATGGCCGAGAAGTCGAAGGCAGCCGCCACGCCGGACGCACCTCCCGCCCCGCCCGCACCGGCCCAGCTCGCGACCGACCCGACCGGCCGCCGCCAGCTCGTGAACCCGGATGGCTCGCCCAAGGTCAAGACCGACGGATCGCCGGACTTCGGCGGCTCCGTCGAGAGCATGGTGCGCGACATCCTGCTCACGCCCGACGCCGCAGGCGAGGGCCGGCGCAACGGCGGCGGTGGGAACGGCGGCGGTGGGAATGGCGGTCGTCGCCGCCCGTCCCGCTTCCTCGATGTCCGCGCCCGCCCGTCCCGCGACGAGAACGACGACGCGTAGCACCGTCCCACCCCCCTCTTCCCACCCTTTCCCGATCCCCCACACAGTCCGAAGAACCCCAGGAGAAACGCCCATGAGCACGAAACTCGGCTACGCCACGATCATCCGCGAAGACGATGGCAGCACCACCTACGACAAGCACTCGCTCCGGAGCCCGTTTGAGGGTGACTTCGGCGGGGCCGGCGGGGACGCCGGCGAAAGCGACTTCGGCGCGGACGACGACGACGAGCTCGGCGACGAGCTGGCCGACGACGACTTCGGCGACGAGACGGGGGACGAGACGGGCGACGAAACCGGCGACGAGACGGGCGACGAGCTCGCCGGGCACCGCCGCCGGGGCCACGGGCACAAGCGCCGCCCGCTTGCAAAGCGGAAGTGGCAGCGCACCGCGGTCGCGGGGTCGGCGACGATCACCGCAGCCGGCGGCAGCGGGACGATCCTCATCACCCCGGCGACGTTCATCCGCCTGAAGGACATCACCTTCACGGGCTCGGGTGCGACCAACGGCTCCGTGAAGTCGATCACCGTCGGCGATCGCCTCGTGTGGTCCAGCTCCACGCCCGTCCCGACGTCGATCTTCGCCTCCACCGGCTTCCTGCGCAACATGCTCGAAGGCTCGCTGGCGCGGCCGGGTGTCCCGATCATCGTCGAGGTGGTTGGAGCGGCGGCGAACGACGTCATCACCGCGACCCTGCTCGGTTCGAAGCCGATCTCGCGCTGCTAGGCCGGAGCGGAGTCTGTCCCAAACAACCTGAAGAGGTACAAAAACCATGTCGGACGAACTTTCGCGCCGGTCTGGCCGCGCGGAGCTCGCGGCGTGGAACGGGACAGACCCTGTCACCTACAGCGACCTCCTGGAGGCCCAGGCGTGCGGCGCTCGCCGCTCGCACGGGGCCTGGCGCGTCGTCGAGCTGTTCGGCGACGCCGGCCCCTTCGAAGCCCACCTCCGCTGGACGGCGGGGGACGGCGCTGGGCAGCAGGTCGCCGTCACGGTGTCGCGCAACACCCGGCTCTCGGTCTTTGCCCGCGATCTCGTGATCGAGGCCGCCAACCTGTACGGGTCCATCCAGAACGTCGGGTGCATGGTGTCGGACGGCTACGCCGCCACCGCCAACACCTTTGAACAGCGCGGGTCGGATGCCGGCGGGCTCATCGGGGGCGGCGCTGGCGTCGCCACGTTCGAGGTCCCGGCGTTCGGGCGGGTCGTCCACCTCGAGGTCCAGGATCCGCTCACGTTGGGCAACTACAGCCTCGCTGTCGTCGACGGGCTGGGCGTCACCCGCGCCAAATGGGCGGGAAACGACCAGCCCGAGGGCGGCATGCCGCTCGGCGGCGCGCTCCGCCTGGAGGTTTCCTACCCCGCGGGAGCCGTCTTCCGCCTCGTCCACGCGCTGAACTTGTGAGGACTTTTTCCCATGCTTTTCCACCACTCGATGCCCGTCCCGTTCGGGCACGCCTTCCCGATCCTGCCGTTCGAGGGGGACACCGACATCGTGCTTTGGGCATTGGCCGGTCAAGGCATGCCGCAGGACTGCCACATCGTGATCGAGACGAGTGTCGATGGGCATGTGTGGGAGGCGGTGGCGACGGGGGATGCGGGCAGCGTCGGCCCCGTCAAGACCAGCCCGACCGCCGTGCTGTTTGCGCGGGTCCGCGCCCACCTCGCGGGCGGGGCGGACAACACCGCGCCGGACGGGTCTGTGCTCCTCGTCCTGTCCTCCCGGCCGCTCGGCCTGGAGCCCCGGTAGCCGTCATGGAGATCCGCCTCCACCTTGCGTTTCGGGAGACCGCCGCGGTGAGCCTGCTCAATTGGTTGGCGCGTGAAAACGCGCGTCAGCTCATCCGGGACCCGAGCCTGCCAGGGCTGTACGGCTCCGGCGTTGAGTACGACCGCGAGACGGAGGAGACCTGGAGCGACTACATCAACCTCCTGGCACAGGGCTGGGAGGACTGCGATGCGCTCGCCGCCGCGCGCGCGGGAGAGATCCGGGCGCGGGGCTACCGGGCGCTGACGCCGGGGGACGGGGGCTTTGAAGAGGCCCGTGACCGCCGCCTCACCGCCATCCCCGCCGAGGTCTTTTTGAGGACCCGCGCAGGTGTGGGGCGACCCGGACTCTACCACTGCCTCGTCCGCTACCCAGTCGGCGGGCGCATGTACTTCGATGACCCATCCGCGCGGCTCGGGATGCTCTCACGACGGCTCGATGCCCGAGAAGTCCAGCAGCGCCTGCATTTGCAGTCCCACCCGACGCAGCGCGCGTCCTGATCCCGAGGAGTCTTTCAACCATGGCCCGCCGTACCCGCGTCACCCCCCGCGACCGCCACCTCATCGACCTGCAGGCCCGCGAGGGTCGGCTCATCGCCGGCGTCAAGAAGGCGGCGGAGCTTGGTCACCGCGGCCGGTACAACGAGCTGCGCATGGAGCTCGTGAAGGTCCGCGAGCGCATCCGGCGCGCGGGCGGCGAGCCCGCGGACCGGCCCCTGCGCGGGGTGCCGGTCCCCGGCCGGGATCGTCCGGAACGGCCCGAGCCGCGCGAGCGTCCCGAGCGACCGGGCCGCGAGGCGCCCCAGCCGCGTCCGGACCGCCCCGACCGCCCGGGCCGCCCGGTGCGCCGTCCGGTTCGCGACGATGCCCCCGAGGACGTCCCCGACGACGAGGAGCCGCCCGCAGACGAGGACGCGACCGAGGGCTGGGACGACGATCCGATGGAGCTGCTGGTTCGCGGCATCGAAATGGACGGCGGCACCATCGTCCAGCGTCGAGGCAACACCGTGGTCGCCCGCGCGGGCGGCACCATCCCGGATGGCGGCAAGGCGATTCGGCAGGCCATCGAACACCACCTTGGCGTGGCCGCCAGCGTCCGCCAGCTCTCGCCAAACACGGTCCGGATCACGCTCCGGCCCGACGAGCGCGAGGAACCTGCGGACGTGGGGGCGGAACCCGCCAAAAAGGGAAACGTGTTTGCCAACCTGCGGAAGAAGGCTCAATCCGTCGTTCACCCGGCCCCCCGCGCCGACACTGCGGAACGGCACCCGTCCAAGATCCTCGACACCCTGAAGCATCTGGTCCACAAGGGACCGCACACGGTCACCCGGCTCGGCCCGAACATGCAGATCCAGGTCCGCGCCGGGTTCCGGGCCGCGGTGATGGAGGTGAAGCCGGGGCTCTACGTCGTCGCCGAGGTGCCGACGAACGCCGTTCGCCAGGACTTTGGCGAGGAGGTCGGCATCCTCCCGTTGCTGCTCGCGCCGATGATCGTGAAGGCGGTGAAAAAGGGCATGGAGCGCAAGCGGGCTGGCGAGGATGGCGACCCGGCCGCCCCAAAAATGCTCACCGGGCCGGTGGCGACGGACGTACAACCGTTCGGTCTCGACGTGGAAGACGTCCCACGCTGGCTGGACGCCGACCTCGCCGACGAATTCGGCTGCGACCGCTGCGGCACGTCCCGCTGCGGGGGGAGGTAGCCGATGGACGTTCTCTCGCTCGTCGCCGTCTGGGCGGATCTCGCCGCGTTCCGTGCCCGGATGCAGGCGACCTACCTCGCCAATCAGGCCCGATACGCCGCCGACATCGCGTCGCACCCGGAGCTGTTCCGGCAGCGGTTCATCGACACCTACGCGCGCCTCGTCACCTCGAAGGTGCTGCTCACCCTCTCGCAGCAGCGGCTCCTCGCTGCGCCAACCGCGCCGGGGGCACCGGCGTTGCTCGCCGGGATCGGACAGGCGCAGGTGCCGGTGAACCTGATGGTCAACACGATCCACGCCAACCTCGGCGACCCGAAGGACCAGGCCCAGCCGGAGACGGGCTCGATCGCGGTTGTCCTGGCGATCGGGGGCTTGCTCCTCACCGTGGCGGCGATCCTGTGGGCGCTGTCGTACGAGCGCGACTCCGAGGCGGCGCTCACCTACGCCCAGGCCGTCGACCGCGAGACGCAGCGGATGACCGCCCCGGACGCCGCGAAGACGCTGCAGGGGGCGAACCCCGGCACGCCCTCCCCGAGCGCGCCGCCGTTGCCCAAGCCGCCCGGATCGGGCGGTGCGGCCGCGCTGGCCGTTGGCGTCGTCACCGTGGCCGCCGTCGGCGGTGGACTCTGGTTCTGGACCCGCAGGAGATCGTCATGAGCAACGCCCCGATTCGCCCCCTCCCGCTCACGATCCTCGGTGCCTCCGAGGACGTGCCCCGCATGATCACCGCGTTCGGCCGCGCCTGGGGTGGCGATACCGTGCTGATCCTGCGCCCGCGCGACAACACGGGCTTGCTCCTCCATGAGGCGAAGAAGCAGGCGGCGACCGTCTGGCGAACCGATCTGGGCTTGGCCCCGTCGCACGCGCCCGAGCTGGTCGTCACCCCCGAGGACGCCGTGGCCGAGATGAAGCGGACGAAGGCGAACCCGCCGCCGGCCGGCCCGGCGACGCTGAAAGGGACGTGGTCCGGGCATTTGTACGTCGATGGCGCGCCCGTGGTGAAGCTCGCGCGCAAAGTAGCGACCTACGGGACGCTCCAGCTCACGTCCACGGCAGACGGCCGCTGGACCGCGGTGTTCGAGCGCGCCGAAAAATGGTTTTCCAAGGCGAAGCAGGATTCTGTCACCCGGTCCGGACTCGCCGAAGCCATCGCTGCCGGGATGGGGCTCGTGGTCGGGCTCGTTTCCGAGGCGTGCAGTTTTCGAGACACGCACCGGCGCAACACGGTCGATCCCGAGTACGCCGTCCGCTACCCGGTGCCGCCCGAGCGCGAGAAGAAGGACCGCACCGAGCGATTTGCGCCGAAGGGCATCTTCAAGGCCGTGGAACTGGAGAACGGCTGGGCCGTCGTGAACGCGGTGGGCGCGACGGTCGCGTTGTTCGGGAAGCGCGAGAAGGGACGGGCGCAAAAGCACGCGACGGCTCTGACGAAGGGGGCCGTGGCTCCGTCACCGACGCCCACGGCGACCGTCTCGCCCGAGATCGCGAGCGGGTTCGGCCTCTCCGACATGCCGGGGGTGAGGATCCCGACGCTCGACGAGATTCCGAGCCCGAAGGTGCCGAGCGGTGCGGTGTCCACGGCGAACATCGCCGAGGGGGTCGTCGCCGAGGCGCGTGCGATCGAGGTGATGGCCGACAGCCTGTGGGGCTCCAGCGAGGCCCCCGAGCTTTTGGGGCGCGCTGCAAGACTGATCAAGCACGCCGAGGCGCTGGTCCGCTCGCCGCTCTGCATCGGGAAGGAGAAGCACATGGCGTTGGAAGACGTGCGGAGGGCGGGGGACGCCTACGCGCAAGCCCACGCGGCGCTGGAGCGCGGCGAGAAGCCGGACATCGTGCAGACGCTCCGTCGCATCGCCGAGCGCGTCTCCCTGGCAGCGGCGCGAGCCGGCAAGTCCTGCGCGTCCGGGCAACAGAAGCTGGGTCCGGCAGCGCGCTCGCCGGACGACATCGCGACCGGGATCGGGCGGCGGGAGTCGGGCTGGACCTGGGGCGACCGGGTCACCTGGCACAAGCAGGTCTGGCGCGTTCAGGACGTTCGCGCCGATGGTTCTGTGGACATCCGGCGTGAGGGCACCGACCTCGCAGAGACGGTCGCAGCGTCCGATCTCCGTCGGGCACCGGCCACACAGCCCGAGACCGTGTCGATGCAACCAGCCTGGCCCCCGGCAGCCCCTCCCCAGCGCGTCCGGACGACGCGCACCGCCAAAGCCCCGGCGGCACCCACGGTGGACGCCGCGAAGGACAAGGTGCTCGTCGACGCCTTCGCCCAAGCCATCGCCACAGCCGCAGCGTCGATGCGGCAGGGCACCACCCGCGAGACCCTCCCGGCCGCGTGCCGTTTCCGCGCGCTGACCGCGACGGAGCTGGGCGCGGTGGAGTCCTACGCGAAAGAGCATGGTCGAAGCTGGAAGGAGGCGTTGCGCGACGACTGGTCCAACGCCCGGACGCGTGGCCCGCTGCAGCAGCTGCGCAACGAGCTTGGCCCGCTGTGGCTCGACGCCTTCCGGCTCTCCAAACGCGAGTCCTGTCCGTCGGCCGCCCGAACCACCCGCGAAACCTGCCCTTCCCGCTGAGGTCTGCCATGCCCGATCCCCTCGTTCCGACCCCCGACCCCGAGCCCGCCACGACGGAGAACAAGCTGTTCGCGCTGCTCGACCGGCAGGGCGCGCAAGCGACCACCGAGCGCGCCGCACTCGCCCAGGCATTTTCCGACGCGCTCGCTGGGCTCCGGTGGGAGTTGCGCATCCTCATGGTGCTGTTCGCGGCGCTGGCCCTCGCCCGCGACGGCGTGCTCGCCAAAATCGGCATTCCGGGCCTGACGTTGGAAACCCGATCGGCGAGCACGCCGTTCGTTCCGACCGCGAGTGCCGCCAGCCCCGACCCGACCGCCGAGCCGTCGCCGCTCGACCCCATCGACCTCCCCGACCCGCCCTCGCCCACGCCGTAGGCCCCTGGAGCTCCCGCCATGACCGCCGCATCCGCCTTCCTCGACCGCATCCTCCCCATCGTGCGCGCCCGCCTCCCGGCGAGCGTGGACACAGCGTACCTCGACGACTTTCTCGCCCGCAACCGCGGCCAGTTGGAGGGGCTCATCGCCGCTCAGCTCGGCGATTTTTTGCAGGAAGAGCCCGCAGCGGTCCTTCCCGACATCCCGGAGCACTGGACCGCGAGCAAGCGAACCGCCGCGAACATCGCCGCGATGGCGACCGCGGCGAACCTGTACGCCCAGAAGCGCGCGCCCAACCCCGAGGAACGGGCCATTCTGGCGGGGTACTCCGGCTGGGGCGGCCTCTCGATCCAGGCGGCGGCGGGAAAATTCCCGGCCGGGTTCCCCGCGCCCGAGGAGCGAGGCCTCGTGCACCAGAGAGTCCGCTACCGTAACTTTCGGAGGACGGGCCAGCCGGCCGCCGACCGCCCTTGGAGCTGGGTGGCGCAGGCCCGGCTCCGCCCGCTCCACCCCAAGTTCCGGGCGCGCCGGGTCGCGACTCGTCCGACACTGGGGCGTCCCCAACCAGCACCCGGATCTCCACCTCGCGGGTCTCGGTGTCCACCGTGACCCGCTCGATCAACTCCGCGATGATCGCCCGCTGCTGGTCGCGGTTCACCGTCTCGACAGCGGCGCGCATCGACGCCAGGCGCTTGTCCGCGGCAGCGAGCCGGGCGGAGCGGGCACCGTGATTCCGCTCGTCCATCTGGGACAGTTCGAGCCGGTTCAGGAGCGGCGCGCGCTCCCGCTCGATCGTCTCCAGCTCGGTCGCCAGCTCATCCTCGGAGTACAGCCCCTTGCGAAAGGCCGCCTGGATCCGGCTGCGTTCCAGGGCGAGCCGCTCCAGATCCGCGCGCAGCGTACGCGCGACGTCGGCCCCAGCCGCGTTCTTCTTCGCGTCCGCGTCCACGGCGCGCTCGACCTCGGCTCGGAAGTAGCCCGGCTCGGTGATGAGCTGTCGGACGTACTTCCAGACGACCGCCTCCAGCTCGTCCGCGCGGATGCATTTTCGCGCCGTGCAACGCTCGCAGTTGATCTGCTCGCGCGACCCGAAGGAGCAGCGGTAGTACGCGATCCCGTTCGAGGTCGTGGTGTGCCCGCGCAGCTTCCGGCCGCAGGGGCCGCAGTACGCGACGGCGCGAAGGAGGTAGTCGTACTTGAGCGGGCGAGCGGGGGGGCGGGGACGGCCGTGCAGGGCCGTGTTCGCCGCATCCCACACCGCGCGCGTGACGATCGGCTCGACAGACACGGTGAAGTTGGGGTCCCACGCTGGGTTCGGCGCCCAGCGGTCGGAGCAGAACACGGGGTTGGCGAGCATGTCCTGGATGGAGCGCCGCACGATGAACTTCGTGCCCAGCTCCTTCGCCGTCCCCTTCGGCGTCCCCCGCGGACGATAGCGCTGCATGCGCCCCGACGGCATGTTGCGGCGCATCAGGTCGCGCTCGATCTGGAGCGGCCCCATCCCCTCCGTCGCCAGCCGGAAGATCTCGCGGACGACCGCGGCTTCTCCCGGCTCGGCGATGTACCCGTGCTTCTCCGGCGACCATTGCA
>CAIMSU010000218.1 GCA_903844155.1 uncultured Pseudomonadota bacterium
CCAGAAATGCTCTCTGCAATTGTGGTAGACCCGTTGGCTGAGCGAAAGGGCCGGAAAACCCGCGCGCCCCAATCGCTACGTTACTCCGGCGCATGCGGAGCAGATCGGCCGGCGCCAGCGTGGTGTTCATCGCCCTCGCGTGGTCGCTGACGGAGCGGTTCCCGGGCACCGCCGCGGAGGCGTGGCGCGCGCTGATGGTGGTGCCCGCGCTCCTGATCGTGCCGGGGATCGGCTGGGTGCGACGGTTGGAGCGGCGGTTGGACCGCATTTTTGCGGCGGTCGGGGTCGGGGTGCTGTGCGGGTTTCCGATGGTGGTGCTCGCGCAGATGGGATTGCACGGGGCGGCGTTCGGCCTTGCGGCGACGGTGGCGGCGTGGGGTTGGGTGATCCCGGGGCGAGCGGCTTCGCCGATGGGGACGGGCGAAAAGGTGGGCGTGGCTGCCGTCCTCGTCAGCACCCTTGCGGTCGGCATCTCCTGGTGGCCTACAGTCACCCGGCCGCTGGACGCGAACTGGTGGTCATCCGCCGCTGAGCAGCTTCCGGACAGCATCTCAGAGGATGCGATCCCCGTGCCGGGCGACGGCTGGGCGACGAAGCGACGGGTGGGGAACGGGTGGGTGTTGACGGCGACGGACGCCACGTTGTTGCCCGTCTCGAGCGGGTCCGCGATCATCGCGCTCCGGAGTGATGTTGGGGACGAGCTGACGGTCGACGACCAGACTGTCCGGTTGGAGCGCGCGCCGATCGAGAAGCCCGATGAGGGGTCAGTCCCGCGCTACCTCGATCGTGGCGTGGCCTCGATCGCGGTGACGGGGTCGGGGACACATCAGGTGGGAGCGCGGTGGGGCCGGCAAGGCACGGTCTACGTCATCCCCGACCAGGAGACGCTCTGGGAGCTGGACGGCCGGGGCGAGCTGAAGTTCGTCAACTACTACCAGATCCTCAACATGGTTGAGCAGCTCAACTGGGTAGGGGAAACCGGCCGTACGCGCTGCGTGACCGACGTTCAGCCGCCCCTCTGGACCTGGATCCTGGCGACGGCCGAGCGTGGCAACGACGAAGCGCCGCACGGGGGCATGCCCGCCCCGCCTCCCGAACTACCCACCGCCAACATCCTCTTCCTCTACATCTGCGCCCTCATCGGCCTCGCCGGCGTCCGGGTGATCGCGCGCTGGCGCCCGGATGCCCCGCTCGTCGCCTGGTGCCTGCCCGCCCTCGCCCTCGCCGAGCACGCGAAATTGATGCTCGAACCAGGCAGCGCCGACCTGCCCGATTCGGCGTACACCCTGGCGATCCTCGGCCTCGCCGGGAGCGTCGGCATCGGCTGGGGCGTCGTCGCACAGCTCCTCCGCTACCCCGGCACCCTCGTCAGTTGGCTGATGCTCGCGCTGGATGCGCGCTGGCGCGATCTGGCACGCCTCACCAGCATCATCGTCGCCCTTGTCCTCGGCTTTGGCGCGACTGGCTGGGTGACAGGTGCGCTGGATGGATGGATCGCGACGGCGACCTGGGAGACAGGCCCGGAGCACTGGCACGGGCAGGCCGACCCCGCCGTCCTCCTCGCCCGCGTGCCGGAATTCTACGGCGTCTGGCTTGGTTACGCTGGTCTGGCGCCGATCATCGCCCTCTCCGGCTGGAACCGCGCCGTCCGCGTCATGCTCGGTACCGCGTTTCTCTATTCCCTGCTCCTCTGCACGATTGACCACTTTCCCTCACACTATTTTCTTCCGCTCGTGCAACTCTCGGTGCTCGCGGTGGCCTGCGCATCGCCCGGGCGCGCGGCGTGGCGATCCTGGCTATCGGTCGCCGGGCTCGCCTACGCCCTGCACTCGGTTCCCATCACCGGCTGAACGCGGTATTATCCGAAAGCCATGTCCGAACCCGCGACCAGCCCCGATCCCGCGAACGCCCAGCCCGCCCCACCCGAACTCCCCGCCGCACGAAGCACCGGCGTCCGGGGTTGGCTCGCCGACTTCTGGGATTTCCTGGTCCACGAGAAGATCTGGTGGATGACGCCGATCATCGTGGTCTTGTTGCTGATGGTGGGCTTCATCATCGTGTTTGAGGCCAGCCCGGTTCTCCCCTACATCTACCAGTTGTGAGCGCCGTCATGTTGCTGGCCGTGATCCTTGGCGGCGCGTGGGTTGCGCCCGCCCATGCTTTTGAGGGCATGTACCCGCCCGCCGAGCTGCTCTCGTTGCCCCCCGCCGGGGCCCAGAAGCTCGTCGGCATCGACCTCCACGTCTGGTCCGACCCGCTTGGCGACCCCCTCGGCGCGATCGTGCAATTGCAAGGGTGCTCGGCCAGCTTTGTCTCGGCCGACGGCCTCATCGTCACCAACCACCATTGCGCGGTTGGCTACTTGACGGAGGCCAGGCGTGACGGCGAAAACCTCGTCGGCGACGGATTTTACGCGCCCACGCTTGCGGACGAGCGTTCAGCCGGCCCCAGTGCGCGTGTGTGGGTCACCCGCTCGCTCGTCGACGTGACCGCGCAGGTCGTGGCCGGCGTGACGGCGACGACGACCGACACGGATCGGGCGCTCAAGGTCGAGGCGAACCAGAAAAAGCTGATCGCAGCGTGTGAAAAACCAGGTGGCGTGCGGTGCCGGGTGGTGTCGACCTACGAAGGGCGTGTGTACACGCTCATCACGCAAGATGAGCTGCGCGACCTCCGCCTCGTCTACGTTCCGCCCGACGCCGTCGGAAACTATGGGGACGAGGTCGACAATTGGCACTGGCCGCGCCACACCGGCGACTTTGCCTTCTTGCGCGCCTACGCCACGCCCGAGGGCAAGCCCGCGGACTACTCCGACAAGAACGTGCCTTTTCACCCGGCCCATCACCTCGTCGTTGGGGTGGGACCGGCTGCCGGCGACTTGATCGCGGTTGCCGGCTATCCGGGCACCACAGGGCGTTGGCGCACGGCCGGCGAGGTTGCCGAAGAAGCGGGCTACACCCTGCCCTTGGCCAAGCAGGAGATGGACTGGGCGCTGGACATGTGGGCGACCGTCGGGCGCAGCGGTGCGGATGCGCGCGCGAGGCTGGCGGTCAGCGTGACGGGGTACGGAAACTACAGCACGAAGTACGCCGGGATGTTGGAGGGCTACGAGCGCTCGCACGTGGTGGACGCCCTGCGGGAGCGCGAGGCCGCGCTGGACGCCTGGATCGCGGCTGACCCCGCGCGCACCGCCCGCTACACCCAACCCATCGCGGAGCTACGCCGCAAGATCGCCGACAAGACGACGACGCGCGACCGCGACCGCACCTACACCTACCTCGTCCGGTCCGACCTCCTCGGCGCCGCCCGGACCATCTACAAGTGGTCGAGGATGCAGGCGCTCCCGGACGAAAAGCGCGAGCCCGGCTTCCAGGCCCGCGACCGCGCCCCGCTGCTCGCGAAGCTCTCCGAGATTGACCAGCACTACGTCCCCGCGGCCGAGGAGCGCTGGCTCAAGCATTTTCTGACCGAGCTCTCGGCCCTCCCCGACGGTCAGCGGATCCCCGAGCTTGAAACGTGGATCGGCGGTCGCGACGAGGCCGCGATTGACAAGGCCATCAACCGCCTGTTCGATGGTCCGCTGCTCGCCAACAAGGATCAGCGGCTGGCCGCGTTTTCCCAGCCGTCAACCACGCTCGCCGCGTCGACCGACGGGTTCCTGTCCCTCGCCGCCGCCCTCGCCCCCTTTGACGAACGCCAGCGCCGCGACGATCTCGCCCGTACCGGCGCCTTTGAGCGGTTGCGCCCGATCTACGCCGAGGCCCTGGCGGCGTTCGAGCCCGAGCGCACCTACCCGGACGCGAACGGCACGCTTCGCCTCTCTTTCGGCCACCTCACGACCCAGGACCCGCGCGACGCCGTCCACTACGGCGACCAGACCACCGTCGTTGGCGTTGCGCAGAAGGCCGGCGCCTGGCCCTACAACGCGCCCCAACCGCTCCTCGACGCCATCGCGGCCGGAGAAAAGTCGGGCGACTGGGGCAAGTACGCCGACCCCGTGCTCAAGACCGTGCCCGTGAACTTCCTTGCCGACCTCGACATCACCGGCGGCAACAGCGGCAGCCCCACGCTCAACGCGAAGGGCGAGTGGACCGGGATGGTGTTCGACAGCAACTGGGAGGGGGTCATCTCTGGGACGGTCTACGACCCGGTGCAGGCGAGGTCGATCGGCGTCGATGTCCGGTACATCCTTTGGTATCTGGGGGCGGTGGCGCACGCCGATCGCGTGATGAAGGAGCTTGGGCAGTAAGCCGCCGAGGCTTGCGCTCGGCGGTCAATTGTCGCCGTTCCAAGGCCACGAACCCCGCCAGCCGCCGAAGACGCCGCCTGTCACGGCTCGTGCGCGGAACTGCGGGCTGGGGCCCAATCCGTCTCGCCATCCTCGCAATTTCAGATGGATACGGACGCGGTGTTTGCCGAGCGCACGGATCTGCCCGCCGATCCTGGCGCTCGCTACCGCTCGCGCCAGTCTCGGCGTTGATTTTTCGGCGTTCCAAGGCCACGAACCCCGCCAGCCGCCGAAGACGCCGCCCGTCACGGCTCGTGCGCGGAACTGCGGGCTGGGGGCCAATCCGTCTCGCCATCCTCGCAATTTTAGATGGATACGGACGCGGTGTTTGCCGAGCGCACGGATCTGCCCCCCGCAGGTGTGATACCCTCGGCGCGCCGAACGGAGCCGACCTTGTCCGACCACATCCCCCCTGAAAAGCAGCCCCAGTTCTTCGGACATCCCGTTGGGTTGTTCGTGCTTTTCCTGACCGAGATGTGGGAGCGATTTTCGTACTACGGGATGCGCGGGTTGCTCAAGGGCTACATCGCGTACGAGCTCTTCTCCACCGCGGGCCGGGCGCTCCAGCCACCCGGTGGCACGGATTACCCGAAGGAGGCCCCCAGCGACCCGCACGGCGTGGCGGGCTGGTCGTTCTTCCACTGGCTCTACGCCACGGATCACACGGTCAGCTTCCTCCGCTGGAGCTATGTCCTCAAAGGCGACCCGACTGTTCAGGACTTCGGCTCACACCTCTACGGGCTCTACACGGCGCTCGTCTACGCGACCCCCATCCTCGGCGGATACCTGGCCGACAAGTATTTTGGCCAGCGCCGGACGGTGGTCGTGGGTGGCCTGATCATGGCCCTCGGCCACTTCGTGATGGCGAGCCAGTCGCTCTTCTTCCTGGCGACAGGCCTGCTCATCATCGGAAATGGAGCCTTCAAGCCGAATATTTCGACACAGGTCGGCGACCTGTACCCGAAGGGCGACATCCGACGGGACGGCGCGTTCACCATCTTCTACATGGGAATCAACCTCGGCGCGTTCCTCTGCAACATCGTGTGCGGCTTCCTCGCCACGAACCTGGGCTGGGACTGGGGTTTTGGCGCGGCGGGCGTGGGCATGGTCCTGGGGCTCTGCATCTACGTTGGCGGGCAACGCTACCTCGCGCCCGAAAAGCCCCGGGGCGCGGAGAAGGTCGCGGCCGACCTCGCGAGTAACGAGCCGACCGGCAAGCTCACCCCCGACGAATGGAAGCGTGTGGGTGCGCTCTGCGTGTTGTGCCTGCTGAACGTGGCGTTCTGGGCGGTCTATGAGCAACAGGGCAACACGATGGAGACCTGGAGCGAAACGCAGACGAACTGGACCTTCTTCGGCGTTGCGCTCCCTCCGAGCCTCTTCCAGTCCTTCAATCCGTTCATGATCTTCGTGTTCGCGCCGATCCTCGACATGGTCTGGCGGTGGCAGAACAAGAACGGCACCGAGCCGTCCAGCGTGTCGAAGATGGCGATCGGCTCGACGATCCTCGGGTTGTCGTTCCTGGTGATGGTGGTCGGGGCCTGGTCGGTGGGCGATGGCGTCGGCAGCATCTTCTGGCCCTTCGCCTGCACGCTCATCCTCACGATCGGGGAGCTGTACCTCTCGCCGATCGGCCTCTCGCTCGTCACCAAGGTCTCCCCCGTCCGCATCGTGAGCATGATGATGGGAATCTGGTTGGCGTCGAGCTTCGGCGGCAACTACCTCTCCGGGGTCATCGGCACGTTCTACGATGTCATGCCAAAGACCGCGTTCTTTGGGATGCTTTGCGGCATCGGGGTCGCCACGGGCGCGGCGATGTGGGCCTTCAACGCCCCGCTCAAGAAGGCGCTCGGCGAAGACGCGACGTAGCGACGGCATTTTCTGGGCGGCTCGCTCGGCGTGGGGCCGGGTGCAGGCGGGGACGTGGAACGCCGCGTTGATCCTACGCAGGCTCACGACCTGGCGATCACCGCGGCCCGCCCGTTCAGCCGGCGGTCTCTCGCGTTGCCTCGACGCCTTCGTAGATCGCGTCCACCGCGAGGCTCACCTCGCAACCCGCGAGCGTGAAAACCCCGCCCGGGCCGTACGAACGCAGGAGCCAGGAGTCGTCGGCCTGCCGCACGTAGTGGTCGATGTGGCTGCGCCCCGTGCTCACGAGCACGTAGTCCTTCAGCGACGGGAGCGTCTGGTAGTCCTCGAACTTCTCGCCGCGGTCGTACGCTGCGGTGGACGGCGAGAGCACCTCGACCAGGACCGTCGGGTTCGTGACGGTATGCTTGTCGTCGGGATGCGGGACACCGGGGCCGCAAACCACGACCACGTCTGCGTAGTACGCGTTTCCGCTCGCCTCTGACCGCACCCGCATGTCACTGTTGAGCGGCCGGCACGGGCGACCGCGGAGGGCGACGCGGAGCTCGCTGAACACCGCCCCCGCGAGGAACGAATGTTCCTGCGTTCCCCCGGCCGTCGCGAACACGGTCCCGTCCACCCACTCGTGCTTCTCCTCGGACCACTGCTCGGCCTCGCGGTAGACTTCGTACGGGACGTAGGAAGGGGCGCGTGCTTGCATCGGTCGAGGATAGCACGGCGGGGAAGCCGCCGATCCCGGCGGTCGGCACACGAGCCAGCTCAGCAGGCCCCGTAGTTGAACGTCACCGTACTCCAGGTCCCGTCCTGCGCGGTGGCGGTCATGTTGCCGTCGGCATCGTAGGTGTAGGTGACCGTCCAATACGCAGCCCCGTCGGAATCCGTCCACACCCGCGTCAACAGGTTTCCATCGGCGTGGTAGGTGTAGGTCACTGTGTAGACGTTCCCGTCTGCGTCCGTCGCGGTCCGGGTCGTGAGCCTGCCGGCCGTATCGTACGTGACGGAGTATCCGTCCGGGCCGGACACCGTCGCCAGCGTTCCGTCGCTGTAGCAGGGATAGCTGTCCGTCTCACCGTCCGAGATGGTGATGGTCGCCACGTTGCCGTCTGCGTCGTGGGTGTACGTGTCGGTCTCCCCGGACGCGTCGACGAAGCTGACGACATTCCCGTTGGCGTCGTAGGTCGTTGTCGTCCCACCCCCGTTCTCGTCGACCTCGACCTTGGTTTGCGCGCATGATCCCGCGTAACCTACCCCCGCACGTTCCCGACCAGCTCCCGCACCGCCACCGTGATCGCGATCTCCAGCTCCCGCACGAGCTTGAGCTGCCACTGGTCAAACGGCTCGGTCACGGCGTCCCAGAGCGTCGCGCGGGCGGGTGCCCGGGCCAGCTCGGCCACCAGCACGGCCTCCGCAGCGTCGCACGCGTCCCGGAGCGCGCCCTGGTGGCGAAGCATGGCGGCGCGGGCCTCCTCGGGCGCAGCGCAGCCGGCGAGGATCGGGTCCAGGTACTCGACGGTCTTGACCCAGCCCGCCGCGGCCTCAACGCCGAGGCCCGCCACCAGCGAAGCCAGCGCTTCCGTCGCCGGGCCGATCTGCCCGCTCGCGCCGCCGCGATCGAGGCCCTGCTTCATGGCCGCGGTCGTCTTCTTGTGGAGGTCCTGAAAGGGGGTGAGCGTGGGCACGAGCGCGTCGCTGAACCGCTCGATGAGCACGTTCTCGCCGGCCCGCCCCTGCAGCGCGCGGCCAAGCTCTGCCGCGCCGACCTCCCAGCTCTGCACCACGGCGGCGCCCACTTTCTGTCCGTAATTGTCAACCTGCTCGATCAGGTCCGTCCACTCCTCCGCGTAGCTCGCCGGAAAACCGGTGCCGATCGCGGGGGAGGGCTTCTTGCCGAGCAGCCGGTTCTTGACGCGCGTGAGGAGGCCCATCCGCGGGGCTAACCGTTGACGGTCGCCGTCGCCGACCAGACCTCGCCCCCGGGCGACAACGGATACAGTCCGGGCATGCCGACGGACCCCCCCGAACGCCGCCCCGCGTGGCCTGCCGCGCCCGAATTGGGGCGGCCGTCAACGCCGGACGCCGCGCGCCCCCGCCCGATTCCGCTGAACCGACCGCGCCCGCCAGAGTCCGCGCCGCCCGCGCGTCTGCCCGACGCCGAGCCACCGCCGCGGGCTCCGGAGCCCTCGGCGCGGGTTCCAGAACCCCCGCCGCGCGCCACGGAGATCCAGTCGCCGACGCGCTCGGTGCTCCCCCTCACGCCCCGTCAGGCCCCTGCGCCCCACCTGGCCGGCGCGCCCTCCGCACCCCTGGCCGCCGTCAGCGCGACGGCCAAGGCGGGGTCCACGCCCGCGGCCGCCGTCGCCCTCGCTGGCGGGCTCTACTCAGCCCCCCGCCCCTCGCCAAGCGCGGGGTTGATGAGCATGCCGGTGATGTCGCGCTTCCAACCCCGGGAGCCACGGACCTGGGACGAGACCGGAACCGACCCGACGCTCATCGAGCAGATCGTCCTGCGCTACCTGCTCGTCGTCGGCGGTGAATCGGGCCGCAACATCGCCAACGACGTTTGCATCGCGGTGCCGCTCATCAAGGAGCTGCTCGACTACCTCAAGCAGCAGAAGCTGCTGCAGCACCGCACGTCCACGAACGTCGGCGACTTCGTCTACGATCTGACCGACCTCGGTCGCGCCCGCGCGCAGGACTACAAGCGCGTCTGCGCCTACGTCGGCCCGGCGCCGGTGCCGTTCGAGCAGTACCTCCAGAGCGTGCGCGAGCAGTCCCCGAGCCACCGCGACCTCACCCAGGAGGACCTGAACCGCGCGTTCGAGGACCTCCTGATGAACAAGCGCCTCCTGTCCCGGATCGGCCCCGCGATCACCTCGGGACGCGCGCTGTTCCTGCACGGCGCGCCCGGCAACGGCAAGACCAGCATCGCCGAGCGCCTCACGCGCTGTTTCGGCGACACCATCTGGATCCCCCACGCGCTCTTGATCGACGGCCACCTCGTGAAGGTGCACGACCCGGCCACACACGAGGAGGTGGACGCCGACTTCAAGCCGCTCACGGCGGCAGAACGCCTCGACCGGCGGTGGATCAAGATCCAGCGGCCAACGGTCGTCGCGGGCGGTGAATTGACCTTGGAGATGCTGGAGATCCAGCTTGACCCGGCCACGAACATCTGCGAGGCGCCGCTGCAGATCAAGGCCAACTGCGGCACGCTGGTCATCGACGACTTCGGCCGCCAGCGGGTCTCGCCCCAGCTCCTGCTCAACCGCTGGATCTTCCCGCTCGAAAAGCGCCTCGACTACCTGAAATTGCCGGACGGCCGAAAGATCACCGCACCCTTCGACCCGATCCTCGTCTTCTCGACGAACATCGAGCCGCGCCAGCTCGTGGACGAGGCGTTTTTGCGCCGCATCCCGTACAAGGTCGAGGTCGTCGACCCCGAGCCCGAGGAGTTCTGCCAGCTCGTGGAGATGATGGCGCCGCAGCTTGGCGTTGCGCTCCCGATGGGATCGGCGGAGGACCTGGTTTTTCGTCACTACCACCAGACCAACCGCCCCATGCGCTTCTGCCAGCCGCGCGATCTCCTGCAGCAGATCGCGAACCAGGCCCGCTTTGAGCGCAGCCCGGCCGTCGCGACGCCCGAGGCCTGGGACGCCGCCGTCGCCAACTACTTCGGGACGCTCTGAGCATCGCTTTCAGCGCGTTGCGTGCCCGGAACGGCGCAGCAGGGCCTTGAGTCTCAGCTCGATCTCCTCGGGGTCGAAGGGCTTGGGCACGTAGTCGTCCGCCCCCACGTGGAATCCCTCCTTCACGTGGGCGGCGTCGCCCCGGGCTGAGAGGATGATGATGGGGATGGCGGCTGTCGCTGGGTCGGCCTTGAGCCGATTGCACACTTCGTAGCCGGACATCCGCGGCATCATCACGTCGGTGAGCACGGCGTCGGGGTGATGGCGCGCGACCGCCTCGAGCGCCTCGACACCGTCGCGGGCGAGGATGACGTCGTAGTCGTCCTCGAGCGTCGCGGAGAGCAGGGCGAGGATCTCGGGGGCATCGTCGACAGCCAGGATCAAGGGGCGTTTTCGGACGGGACTGGTTGCGGGGGCTCGGGGGTGGATCGAGGCGGCCGGGCGCGTCGCGACGTGCCGCTTCGTCACCTCCTCCGTCTCCGGCTCCTCGATGTCCACGTCGGGGCCGGTCGAAGCGGTGCGAGGCCGGTCACGCCAGGGGTCGGTGGGCACGAGACGGGCGACCTCCTCGAGCGTCGTCGCGCCGTCGCGGACCTTGTCGAGGGCATCCTCGATCATCGCCACAAAGCCCTGATTGCGGGCGAGCTGGGCCAGTTGCGCCTCCGGGGCGCCCGCGAAGATCAGCGCCCGCACCTCCTCGTCGACGCGCAACAGTTCGTACACGCCGATGCGGCCCCGGTACCCCGCGCCCTGACAGGCGGGGCAGCCCGCGCCGGCGACCCGGCACCGCGGCCCCATGCGCATCGGCACCATCTCCAGCCGCTCCCAGTCCTCGGCCCGTGGTTCGGCGAGGATCGAGCACGCCGGGCACACCCGCCGGACCAGACGCTGGGCCACGACCCCGAGGAGCGCGTGCCCGGCGAGGTAGTTGGGGACGTCCAGGTCGCGCAGCCGGGTGATGGCCCCGAGCGCGTTGCTGGCGTGCAGCGTGGTCAGCACGAGGTGGCCGGTGGTCGCGGCGTCCACGGCGGCCAGGGCACTCTCCGGGTCGCGGATCTCCCCGATCACGAGCACGTTGGGGTCCTGGCGAAGCACGGATTTGGCGGCCTCGGCGAACGTCAGGCCCTTCCGCTCGTCGACCTGCACCTGCCGCACGCCCGGGATGGACAGCTCGATCGGGTCCTCGATGCTCACGATCGAGGCGGTGCCGCTGCGGAGCCGGTTGATCGTGCCGTACAGCGTGGTTGTCTTCCCGCTCCCGGTCGGGCCGACGACGAGCAGGATGCCTTGCGTCTGGTCGGCGAGGTGGAAATAGGCCGCGAGCACCGCCGGGTTCCAGCCGAGCGCCACGAGATCCACCTGCAGGGCGCGCCCGTCCAGGATGCGGGCGACCGTGGACTCGCCGAACTGCGAGGGGATGACCGAGAGGCGCAGGTCGATCTTGTGCCCGCCGATCTCGACCGTCGCCCGTCCGTCCTGCGGCCGACGATGCTCGGCCACGTCCATCCGCCCGACCACCTTGACGCGGTTGACCAGCGGCTGCATCGCCCAGTCCGGGAGCCGGACGATCTCCCGCAGGAGCCCGTCGATGCGGAACCGCACGCGGCACCCGTCGGCCTCGGCCTCCACGTGGATGTCGGACGCGTGCCGGTCCATGGCCGTGGCGAAGAGCAGGTTGAGCAGGTCGATGTACGCCGTGCCGCCCTTTTGCAGAGAGCGCTCGATGGCCACCGCGTCGAGATCCAGGCCGGCGGGGGCGTTCGTCGGAATTCCCGAGGAGACCCCCGCTTCGCCGCTGGCCCCCACCCCATCGTAATGACGAAGGATCGCGGCCCGGATACGGCTCTCAGCGGCGACCTCGCCGAGGATCGAACCGCCGAGCGCGAACTCCAGCTCCGCGACCGCGTCCCCGTCACGCGGATCCGCCATGGCTACCCGGAACGTGCGCTGCGCCCGCGAATACGCAAAAGCCTTCCGCGCCTCTGCGATCCGCCGCGGGAGCTTCGCGACCACTACCGGGTCCACGCGCTGGTCGACGGGGTCGACATAGGTGACCCCGAGTTGCCGTGCGAGCGCCTTCGCGATCACGACGTCGTCGCCCGCGCCCTGCTCGACGAGGATCTCACCGAGACGCGGCCGTTTTCCTGGGCCACGCTGGGCTTTCAACGCCCGCTCGATCTGCTCGGGGACGACCGTGCCCTCCTCGATGAGGATCTGGCCGAGCTTCTTGCGTTCAGGCACGGGGGGCTCCGGGGTCGCGGGGGTGGATGGGAAAGTGCAGGGAGAAAGCGCTGCCATGGCCGGGCTCGGACGCCACCTCGATCCGTCCACCCTGCGCGACGACGAGCTGCTTCACGATGTAGAGCCCCAGACCGGCGCCGCCGGCAACGCGCGTGTCGCCCTTCTCGACCTGGTAGAACTTGTCGAACAACCTTGGGATCGCGTCGGGCGGGATGCCCCGTCCGGTGTCGTGGACCACCAACACGACCTCGTCGCCGACGCGGCGCGCGCCGAGCCCGATCTCGCCACCAGGCGGCGTAAATTTCAGGGCGTTGTTCACCAGGTTTCCGATGACCTGCGCGAGGCGGAATGCATCGACCCGCAGGAGCGCCCCGCCGGCCTCGGTCCCGAGGTCATCCGTCGCGACGAAATGCAGGCCGCGATCATCCACGACGCCGCGCCAGGTCTGGGTCCACTCCTGGAAGAGCGTGCGGGGGTCTACCGCAACCGGCGCGATGGGCAGGCTCCCGGCGTCCAGCCGCGTGGCGTCGAGCAGGTTGGTGACCATGTGCAGCAGCACCTGACCCTGCTGCCGGATGGTGCCCACCCAGCCCAGTTGTTTTTCGGACAGCGGCCCGCCGCGCTGCGCGAGCAGGAGCTTCGTGAACCCCTCGATCGCCACGAGTGGCGTCTTCAACTCGTGGGTCACAACGGAGAGGAACTCCTTTTGCAGCGCGTCCAACTGGCGCGCCTCGGTCACGTCGCGGAGCACGACGACCCAGTGTCGCGACGCGTCCCGGCCTGTGAACGGGACCTGCCGCACGCTGCAGGCGACGACGAGGGGCCGGTGGTCGTCACCGCGAAGAAGGTCAAACTGCTCGTCCTCATCGTCGCAGAGCCGCCCGACGTCGAGCTCGTCGATGAGGTCGGGGAGAAGATCGCTCGCGGGCCAACGGGGCGTCAGCGCGGTGAGGAGGACGCCAGCCTGCGCGTTCTTTTCGAGGATGCGGCCCGTGCGGTCGACGAGCAGGACGCCATCGCCGAGCAGCGCCAGCATCGTCGCCGTCTGCCGGTTCCGAGCGTCGAGGACGGTGATGGTGCCGTTCAGGCGCGTTTGCGCCGCGGACATCGCCCGACTCAACGACCGGATCTCGGGCGCGCCTTCGGGCCGGGGAATCGGTACGTCCAACCTGCCGTCTGCCATCTCATCGGCAGCGCGACGCAAGGCCTCCAGGGGCAGGCTCAGCAGTTGCCGCAGGGCACCCGCGAGCGCGACGGTCGCCAGCGTGCAGGCGAGCACCCAGCCGCCGAGCCATGGGAGGGCTGGGGCGAGCGCGTCAACCCAGGCCGGGCGCACGTAGTAGACCAGCTCCCGCACCGCTTCGGTCGTCCGCAGGTCGCTTCGCACCAGATCGTGCGCGATCGCGCCGCCGGCCGGGTCCTCCACCCCGCCCTGCGGCGAGTGTTCGGCCGAGCTTAGGTGCTCGTTCCACTCGCGAAGACGCGCCTCGTACGCCGCAAGCTCCGCGCGAACCGGGGCGGTGCCGCTCCCGAGGTCCGCCAACCCGGCGCCGATCCGGTCCAGATCCGTGAACGTGCGCTCGGGGACGGCGGAGCCTGTGGCGGTGGCGTCGAGCGCCGAGGCCTGGACGGCCTCCAACTGGACCTCCAGCCCCTCCACCGTCGAGACCTGGGCGCCCGTTGGGCTCTCCGCCAGCACCCGGAACAGGGCGAGCGCCGCGGTGCCGAGGATCACGGCGTTGAGCGTGCTCATCAGCATCAGCACGCTGATCTGGAAGCGTATCGGTGGCATGCGGCGCATCTCAGCGCATCCTCGCATGAAAGCCGGGTGGCCGGGCGCGTAGCGGGCGAGCCACGGTCGGTCGTGAAGAGAGAGGTTGTGCCCGACGAGGAGGTCCGCCTTCCAGCCTGCGATCACCCCGAGCGCGGCGGGCACGTCGCCGGTGCGCTCGGCGATGACCTCCTCTCCGTCAGGCCCCAGCGCGCCGAGGCCGTGGAGCGCGCCGGCTCGGGAGAGATCGACGTCGAGAACGAGGGGGCGGTCCACGGGGGCCGGGTATCCGGGTGGGCGCGCGAACAACACGGGCCTGTCGCCGCGTGCCCGGCGCCCGTGAGAGCATTGGCGCTCGGCGCGGCACTGGCCCCCAGCTTGCATGGCCAGCATGCCGCGTTTATGCTTGGGACATGGACTACTCCGGCATCATCACCGTCGAAGCGGACAAGCGAAGCGGTAAGCCGTGTATCCGCGGGTTGCGCATCACGGTCTACGACATCCTCGAGTACCTCGCGGGCGGCATGACGCCGGCCGAGATCGTTGCTGACTTTCCCCAGCTCACGCTGGTCGACATCCGGGCCTGTCTGGCGTTCGCGGCGGACCGCGAGAGGACGTGGGTCCGCGTGGCGGTGTGAAGCTGCTCTTTGACCAGAACCTCTCTCCCCGGCTGGTGCGCCTGCTCGGCGATCTCTTTCCGGGGTCGGTGCATGTGATGGAGCTTGGTGCGGACCGGGCTTCTGACAATGTGGTCTGGGGCTTGGCGAAGGATGGAGGCTTCGCGATCGTCTCGAAGGACGGGGACTTCCAGGTGCGGAGCGTGCTGCTCGGCCACCCACCAAAGGTGATCTGGCTTCGCGTGGGCAACGCCGGTACGCCGGAGATCGCTGGTCTGCTGCGCGGAGCCAGCGCGGAATTGTCCATGTTCGACGAGGACGGCGCCGCCGCGCTACTCACGCTCGGCTTGCTCGGGTCGGAGTGATCCGCGAGTGGGGATGAGGGCGCGTTTTGGGAAACCTCACAGCGGCCCGGCGCCGGGCGGTGGTCCCAGCGACTTCAACGTCGCCGTGTGTCCTCCGTGTGCCGCACCGCCACACTCGTCGGCGTAGAATGCTGGTTCCTCGCAACCTAGTCAATCTGGAATTTCAAAATTGCAATTAAGCAGGTTGCAGCTCCGCGTACAGCGTGAAACCTCGTGCCTTCGACGCAGGGCCGCGAGCCGGTTCCACATGGCGGGGATCGGGACCCCTTCCGTCAGCGAGCCGACGGGCTCGAGAAAGTAGCAGAGGCGCACGTTCCCGGCGGGGTCAAAGGCGATGTCCGAGTGGCCGGCCTTGCAGGTCTGGCCGTTCGGCACGGAAGGGTTGCGAAAGTGCCGCTTGAACGCCTTGAGCTGCGCGACCTCGTTGCAGACCTTGCCCCAGCGCGTGCGCTCGTCGATGAGGACGTCGAGCGCGTAGTCGATGGCGCCGAGCTGCTTCTCAGTCGTTGGCCAGAGCGCCGAGGAGCGCCACCACGTCGGATCATGGGCGTTCTCCCCGAAGTTCTGGTAGAGCGGCTGGACGACGAGCTCGTAGCCACGCAGCTTGACCCAGCGCAGCAGGTCCGGGATCTCGCGCGCGTTGTCGGCGTGGAGGATGCAGGCGATGACCACGCGAGGATTCGGGCGTTTGTCGAGGCGATCACACACCTCGACCAGCTTTGCGCGCGTGCCTTCGCGCCCGCGGGACCGGTCGACGGTCTCGGCGCGAAAACCGTCCATCGAGAGGTAGGCGATCTTCGCGCCCGCCTCGCACAGCCCGTCTGCGCGCCGATCGTCGAGCAGCCAGCCGTTGGTGTTGAAGCTGACCTCGAAGCCCAGCGTCGTCGCCCGCGTCATCAGCCGTTCCAGGTCCTTGCGAAGGAGCGGTTCACCGCCGACAAAGTTGACGCTCGCCTTGCCGAGCCAGCCGCCAAGCTGATCGAGCACGCCGAGCCAGGTCTCCTCGGGCAGGTCGATGGTCTTGTTCTTGTAGATGTCGCAGTGCGCGCAGGGCAGAAAGCAGCGGTCGGTGACGGAGAGGTGCACCTGATCGGGCAGTCCCGGCGCGGGTTTCAGGCGTGCGCGGGCGAGGATCGGCGTCAGCGCGCTCATGGGAGGGCCTGCGCGATCTCGGCGGGCGTGACGCCGGAGTAGTTGGAAGAGCGCGGGATGAAGCAGCCGTTACAGGCCGAGAGTCCCGCGTACTCACCCTTCGCCACCTGCCGACGCCACCCGGTCACCTGCGCCCCGTACCAAAGCTCCCCAAACGACGCGTCGACGATGCTGCCGAGCTTGTTTTCGAGGCGGTTGTCGCGGGTGCAGGTGGTGAGCGAGCCGTCCCAGCCGATGACCGGGGACTTCCAGAAGCAGCCGCAAACGCCAGGGGCGCCGTCGATGTGCTCGGGCGACTGGGCCGGGCGCGGCAACGGCACGCCCATCGCCGCCATCGTCTCCCGGAAAACCGTATTTTGACGTTCCTGCTCCGCCACGGTCGGCGCGTCCAACTGCCGAAAGTAGACCACCGCGTCCGTGCCCGTCGGCACGTCCTGCGCGGCCGTCCGGACTGGCAGCTTCGCCCGTCGGCAAACCCCCTCCCACTTCGTCCGAAAATCAGCCGCCTCCGTGGCGTTCCGGTCGCTGACGATGAACTGGAACACCAGCCGTGGCCACGGCGCGGCCAGCCGAGCCTTCTCGGCGACAAGGTGCTCCACGTTCGCGACGACGTCGTCAAAGATGAGGCGCCCCTTGATCTTTCGCCAGGTCTCGGGCGTGGTCGCATCGAGCGTCAGGTGCCAGGTCTGCGGGACGGTCGACTGGTTGAGCGCGAGGCGGACGCGCTCAGGCGTGAGGTGGGTCGCGTTGGTGTGGACCTCGATGCGCTCGAAGCTCCGGTGTTCGCCGGCGGCCCGCAGCGCCTCCTGGTAGATCGTGGAGAAGTCCGGATGGAGGAGCGGTTCCCCGAGCCAGAAGGGGATGAAGACGTCAAAACGCGCCTCGGCCGCCCGAAGGTCTGCGAACAGCTTGCGGACGAGCGGGACGGTGACAAAGCCGGTGCGGTCGTGGTGCGGGTGCCCTTTTCCGTCGGCCGACGCCTCGCCGACGCTGCAGTGCACGCAGGCGACCGAGCACCGGTTGGTGGTCTCGAGCACGAGGTAGCTGCCGGGGAGGTGACGCACGCCCTCGTAGTAATCAAGGTTAGGGTCGAGGGGCATGCTCCGCGCCCGCCAGATCGAAAAGCGCTACGGCTCGTTCCAGGCCGTGCACCCGATGGACCTGGACGTGGAGGCTGGCGAGGTTTTCGGGTTTCTCGGCCTGAACGGCGCCGGCAAGACCACGACCTTGCGGATGCTCGGCGGTGTCCTGCCGCCGACGAAGGGATCCATCGCGATTGACGGCCTTGATCTTGCGACAAACCCGGTCGCTGCCCGCCAGCGCCTCGGCTTCATCCCGGACCGTCCCTACCTCTACGACAAGCTGACCGCCCGCGAATTCCTCCGCTTCATCGGGGAGATGTACGGGATGCTTGAGCGCACCGCCGACGGTAGCCCCGGCCTGACGACCCGAATCCAGATGGCGCTCGACGAGCAGCACCTCGGCGAGTTTGCGGACCAACTCATCGAATCGTACTCTCACGGGATGAAGCAACGGATCACGCTCGCGAGCGCGCTGCTGCACGACCCGCGCCTGCTCATCGTCGACGAGCCGATGGTCGGCCTCGATCCCCGCGGAACCCGGCAGATCAAGGAGACTTTTCGACGCCTCGCCGCGCAGGGCCGAACGGTGTTCCTCTCGACGCACACGCTCGCCGTCGCCGCCGAAGTGTGCGACCGCATCGCGATCATCCACCACGGGCGCATCCAGGTCATCGGCACGCAGGCCGAGATCGTGCCCGCAGGGAAGACGTTGGAGGAGCTGTTTTTGGACATCACCGGCGTGGAGGCGGGGGGCGACAGCGCCGAGGGCGCTGCGTGATCCTCTACACGCTCACATTTTCGGCGTTGTCCGGGTGTATGCCTGCGAGCTACCGCGCGGCAAAGCGCGAGGAGAACCACTACCAGACGGGGCAGCCCGGGGACGGCTGGGTGGCCGTCGACCCCGGCGGCGCCGACCGGGCCTGGTTCAACGCCGCGCTCACGGCCAGCATCTACACGGACTCCAACTGCGGCACGCACTATCGGGAGCTTCGCCTCACCGATCTCGCGCAGGAGTCCATCGCCGGGATCCGCAACGCAAAAACCATTCGCGACGAGGGGCCCACCGTGGACGGTCGCGCGGCCGTCCTACGCATCACCTCCGGCCAGCTCGACGGCGTCGACGTGACGGTCGCCAACCTCGTCACCAACCACGACGCCTGCACCTACGATCTGAACTACGTTGCGCCAACGCTCCAATTTGACGCCGGCTACGACGCCTACCAGACGATGGTCGCCGGCTTTGTGGCGCACCGATGACGTTCATCAGCCGCACGATCGCCCCGATCGTTGATTTTCTCGCGTACATCGGCGCGCTGTGGAAGCTGACCTGGCAGACGTTCCTGGCTTTCCTGCGTCCGCCCTGGGAATTCCGCCCGCTCATCTACCAGCTCGACAGCAGCGGCATCGGGAGCTGGTCGATCACCGTGCTGACCGCCATCTTCACCGGCATGGTCCTCGCGTTGCAGTTCGCCTCCGGTTTGCGCCCCTACGGCGCGAGCATGTACACGGGAAAGCTCGTTTCACTCGGCATTGTTCGAGAGCTGGGTCCCGTGCTGACGGCGCTGCTCGTCGGCGGACGCGTCGGCTCCGGCTTCGCCGCTGAGCTTGGGTCGATGGCGGTGACGGAGCAGGTCGATGCCATCCGTGCCCTCGGCGCCGACCCCATCAAAAAGCTCGTCGCCCCGCGAGTGATCGCGTGCATGATCGCGCTCCCGTTGCTCACGATGATGGCGGATCTGATCGGCTGCTTTGGTGGCATGATCATCACCGTGCAGGAAGTCGGCGTCACCCCGCGGTTTTTCTACTCCCAGATCCTGGAGACCCTCGGCATCGTCGATCTGCTGCACGGTCTCGGAAAATCGGTGTTCTTCGGCTACATGATCGCGATCACCGGGTGTTTTGTGGGCCTCCACACCACCGGCGGCACGGAGGGCGTCGGCCTCTCGACGACGAAATCGGTGGTCGCCGGCGCCGTCGGCATCCTGATCTCCGATTTTCTCCTGACGAAGCTCTTCATCGCGTTGTACGGGTAGCTGTTGGAACCCGACCGTCCCTCGCCCTACGCCTCCGACCCGATCATCTCGTTCCGGGCGGTGAAGAAGGCGTTTGGCCCGAAGGTCATCTACGAGGACTGCACGCTCGACATCTACCCGGGCGAGACGATCACGATCATCGGCGGCTCGGGGACGGGCAAGTCGGTCACCCTCAAGATGCTGATTGGCCTTTTGAAGGCGGACGAAGGGAGCATCTCCGCGTTCGGCACTGAAGTCACGACGCTCGGGGAGAGCGGGCTTCTGCCCATCCGCAAGCGCGTGGCCATGCTGTTCCAGGGCGCCGCGCTTTTTGACTCGCTCACCGTTGCCCAGAACATCAAGTACCCGCTGCGCGAGCACCACTGGGGCGACGAAAAGCGGCTCGACGAGCGCGTCGCCGAGGTGCTGGACATGGTCGGGCTGCCAGGCTCGCAGAAGCTCAAGCCGTCGGAGCTCTCGGGCGGCATGCGCAAGCGCGTCGGCCTCGCGCGCGCCATCGCCGTCGAGCCGGACGTCATCCTCTACGACGAGCCCACCACCGGCCTCGATCCCATCAACGTCCGGCGTATCAATGGCCTCATCCTCTCGCTGCAGAAGCGCCTGGGCGTGACCAGCATCGTCGTCACCCACGACATGGACGCGTGCTTCACGTTCACGGACCGCATCGCGCTGCTCCACAACCGGCGTTTCTCCTTTGTTGGCACGAAGGACGAGGCGCACCATTGCGACAACCGGTACCTGCAGGAATTCATCGCCGGCGGACGCGGGACGCTGGACGAGGACGTGGAGTGAGGGTCGACGGATGATCTGCGTCGAATGTCATGAACCGTGCGTCGTGATGGGCGACGGGCCCTGTCCGGGTTGTGGCGGCATTCCGACGTTGGCGGGGCGTTGGCGGCTGGAGGACGTGGTCGGTCGAGGTGCCACGGGGACGGTGTTTCGGGCGACGGCGATCACCGCGGAGGGCGCGGCGGGGGGCGGTTCAGACGGTTCGACGACGACGGTGGCGATCAAGGAGCTACCGCTGCGATCGGACCCGAAGCGACAGGAGCTGGCGCTGCGAGAAGCGCGCGTCCTACGCCAGCTCCAGCACCCATCCATCCCGCGCTACCTGGAGGAGATCATCGCCGGTCACGGGCGAGGGCGCTGCCTCTACCTCGTCGAGGAGTTCGTAGACGGCGAGAGCCTCGCACGGC
Source organism: uncultured Pseudomonadota bacterium (assembly GCA_903844155.1). Lineage (GTDB taxonomy): Bacteria > Myxococcota_A > UBA796 > UBA796 > SXON01 > CAIUMM01. The sequence goes on from CAIMSU010000218.1 coordinate 20,301, forward strand.
GCATGGAGAACCACCGGTTTGACGAGGGTGAAGTGCTCGACGTCATCGCGGACGCGCTCGACATCCTTGGCTGGCTGCACGGCCTGGCGCCGCCAGTGCTGCACCGGGACGTCAAGCCGGGAAACCTCATCCGAAGGGCGAGCGACGGGCGCTGGATGCTCGTCGATTTTGGATCGGTGCGCGACGTACTGCGCGCGGAGGCCTCGGGAAGCACGGTCGCCGGGACGTTTGGCTACATGGCACCCGAACAATTCCGCGGCGACGCGAGGCCTGCGACGGACCTCTACGCGGTCGGCGCGACCGCCGTGGCACTGCTCTCGCGACAGGATCCGGCGACGCTGCACGACCGGGACGGGCGTTTTGAGTGGCGGAGCGCGGTGCAGGTCTCGGACGAAACCTCCGGCCTGCTCGCCGAACTGCTGGCGACGGACCCGGAGAAGCGGCTCGGCGACGCGAAGGTCGCGGCTGCGCGGGCGAGGGCGATCCGGGCGGGGCTCGGGCGCTCGCGGGGCGAGGCCGTGGTCCCGGTGCGTCCGACTCCTCCGCCGCGCATCGTGAACCTGGACGGGCCGATCCACGCGCCGATCAAGATGAAGCGAGGGCATGCGGTCATGCCGGTCATCGACCCGTTCCTCGCCACCCTGCCGCCGGAGCTGCCTGCGGTTCGCGAGCGGGAAACGGGGCTCGGCTCGTTGGATCCCCGCCCCACTTCCGGGCAACTCCAGGGCGGCGACGACGCGCGGGGATGGCGCATCGTCTTGCTGGGGTTCGCTGCGTTCACCTTCATCTCAACCTTCGGCCTGGTGGCGGCGGGCGGGATCGGCGCCTGGACGTACGTGACGGCTCCCATGGCAGCGCCCGCTGCCGCCGCGCCCGCCCCGGTCCCCACTCGTTCGGCCCCGCCACCCGCCGCCCACTACACGATCTCCCGTCCCACCACCGACGCCGACAATTCCCCTGAAACCATCGCCTACAACGAGAACCCCGTGCCTGCCGACCTCGTCGGCCAACCCGACTCCACGGTCCTTCCGACCGAGATCGCGCGCGCCACCCCGGTCTACCCCGAAGGACAGACCGCCTCCGCCGCCTGCACGGTCGACGTTCGCGTGAACCCGGACGGCACCGTCGGCGCGGCCACGATCGGCGGCTGCCCGGTCGCGTTCCGGAACGAGCGCGCCATCGGCGACGCGGTGTTCGACGCGCTCCCGGCTGGCGCTGCCCGCGAGGAGCGGAAGTTCCATTACACCTACACGTTCGACAGGTCGGGGCGGTGAGCGCTACGTCGTCACGACGCCAAGCGCCGCGACCGCCTCCACCGGCGACAGCGCCGGGCAACCCGAGCCGCGAAAGTGCTTCGGGTTTCGCGTCACGATGAAATGGCAACTGTCCGCGTCCGCCGCCGCAGAACACGCCGCATCCTCGAAGTCCGACCAGCCCAGCGCCAGCGCGGCCCTGAGAATGGCGCCGTCCTCCGGGGCGACCGGGAAGACGGTGAGCACGGATGACACGCATTCGGCCGCGAACTCGCGCCCGCGCGCCTTCTGTGCGAGGTAGTGGAGCGTGGTCACACAGTGCGCGGCGACCCGGCCTTCGACCTGCCCGCCCTCGACGAGCGCCCAGACCGCCGCCGATGCCTGCACATGCGGCTCCCTGTCGAGCAGGACGTCGAGGATCACGTTCAGATCGACAAGGACGCGCCGTTTCACCCGTACTTCTCGGCGAGGTGGCGCTCCCAGTCGGCGATGTCTGTGTCGCGCATCGAGCCGCGAAGCCGGCTGAGGATCGGCGTTGTCGACGGTGGCCGCGTCGTCGCCGCGAGCGCGGCCAGGTAGTCCTCCACGAGCCGCGACACCGAAGTCCCCGCCTCTGCGGCATATTGTTTCGCAGCGACCACGACCGCGGGGTCCACCGAGAGCGTGAGCTTCGAGGTCATACACGTACTCCTGACTCGCCAATCATACGTGCTCCGGACGGCGACGTCAACCGCCTTCGACTACTGACACGTGGCCGATGCCACGTTCCAATACGTCAACCCAACAGAAGAGTCCTTGGGCGTCTCCGCGACGACGATGTCGGAGACGTTGTCCTGGCCGAGGTTGTAGAGCTCCCAGGCAAAGCCGTTGGCGGCGCTCTGGTCTGTCAGCGTTCCGAACAGGCCCGCGTCCTGCCCGCTCGGGAGCGGGAAGGTCTCGCTCGCGTCCGAGAAACCGGTGCTTGAACCCGGGTAGACGAGCCAATCGAGGTTGCCCGTCGTCGTCTCGGCGTCGGTGTCGGTGACGACCAGATCGAGGATCTTGTCGCCGGTCACGTCCTCGAGCCCCCAGACGAGGCCGTCGCTACCAGACTGGTCGGAGATGGTCGTCAGCGTGCCGACGTTGAAGCCGCTCGGCAGCGACCAGTTGGCGTTGGACGCGAACTTTGAGCCGGTGTTCTTGTAGATGAGCCAGCGTGTGGAGCCGATGCCGCCGGTCCCGGCGTCGGTTGTGGTGACGACGATGTCGGGCTTGCCGTCGCCGTCCATGTCCTTGAGCGCCCACTCCAGCTGGTCGTCTGTCGTCCAATCGTAGAAGTGGGTGAAGGTGTCGGTGTTGAAGCCGGAAGGAAGGTCAAAATCGGCCGCAGCGTCAAAGCCCGTCCCGTTGTTGTGGTACCAGACCCACTTGGTCGTGCCGATGACACCGCTGTCGGCGTCTGTGTCACTCACGACAAGATCGGGCTTGCCGTCGCCGTCGAGGTCAAAAAGCGCCCAGGCGGTGCCATCGTTCGGGTCGGCGTCCTGGAAGGTCGTGAGGGCGCCGTCGGGAAAGCCGGTTGGCAGCGAGAAGTTCGAGAGATCGGGGGCAAAGCCCGCGCCCGTGTTGGCGTAGATGAGCCAGCGCGTCGACCCGATGCCGCCGGTCCCCGCGTCTGTAGACGACACGGCGATGTCGAGCTTGCCGTCGCCGTCGAGGTCCATGAGCGCCCAGTTGACCTTGTCCGCCGTGCCCTGGTCGTAGAAGTTCGTGAACGTGGCCGGCTCAAAACCGTTCGGCAACGCCCATTCGACGGCGCCATCGCGGAAGCGCGATCCGGTGTTGGAGTGGATGAGCCATTTGGTCGTCCCAACGTCGCTGTCGTTCGGGTCGGCGGCGACGACGATGTCCGGGCCGCCCGAGCCGATGTCGAACACCGACCAGGTGTACCCGTCCGTTGTGTTGGTGTCCGAGGTCGCCTGAAACGTGCCATCCGGGTAGCCGCTCGGCAGCGCCCATTGCGTGAACGCCGAAGCATACCCGGTGCCGATGCAGGCGGGCTGTGTGTCGGTGTCCGTGTCGGCATCGGTGTCGGTGTCCGCGTCGCCGCCCGAGTCAGCGACGGAGTCTGTGGCCGAGTCGGAGGTGTCAGCGGGCAGCTTCGTCGTGAAGAGGCTGCAGCCGGAGAGGGAGAGGAGGGCGGGGAGAACGAGCATGGGCGACCCGGGCGGAAGGAATCCGGCACGGTAACCGGCGGAGGAGGACCGGGTGTAGGATGGGGAGATGCCCGTTGTGCCGAGTGAGATGAAGGAGGCGGTTGAGGACCGCGCCGCGCTGGAATGGGCTGTGTCCGTCGGCGGCGTCTACGTCGCCAACGATCCCTTCGCGGTCGACTTAGGCGCGCGAGCGGGCCTGAGCGTCGACCTCGGGCCGGTGTTTGAGGTGGGGGTGGACGGGACGGGGTGGCACGACTTTTCGCCGCCGACGGAAGCGTGCGTGGTGCTGTCGAGGCAGGTTGGTATCGATGCCTGCGGCGTGTCCCCCGACGTCTCCTATCCCGAGTCCGAACTCTCCGCTTCCATCCGCTTCTTCCCCGTCTCGGCGACTCTCCAGCACCGCTGGACAGGCCGCCTCGGCCTCTCCGTCGGCGTCGGCGTCATCCACACCCTCGACGACTACAACGCGCTCCAGGTCCGCCAGACCGACCCCGAATACGCGTCGACCGCGGACCAGTGGCTCCCGACGACGTCCATTGGCCTCCTCGTCGACGCGCGCCACGGCGTCCTCGGCGTCCGCTTCCGAGTGGACTCCGTCCAGCACGTCGAAGCGATCAACGGCGGCACGCTCGAGATGAAGACGGCCTTCCAGCTCGGGGCAGAAGCCCAGCTCTGGTGGTGACGACGCCCGACTGGATAGTAGCGCCGAATGCCTGACTCCACCGCCACCGTCGGCCTCTCCATCCCCCGCGCAGACGGCCCCGCCAAGGTCACCGGCGCGGCGCTGTACTGCGACGATCTGCGGCCAGAGGGCTGCTGGTACGGCGCCACGGTGCGCTCCGAGCGCGCCCACGCGCGGATCCTCGCGGTCACGCTCGACCCCGCGTACGACTGGACGGACATCGTCCTCGTCACCGCGAAGGACATCCCCGGCGAGAACATCCTCGCGCTGATCACGGACGATCAACCTGTGCTCTGCGACGGGTTGACGCGCCACGTCACCGAGCCCATAGCGCTCGTCGCGGCGCCGACACGCGATCAGGCGCTCGCGGCGGTCAAGAAGGTGCGCATCACCTACGAAGACCTCCCGTACAACCTCGATCCCGAGCTGGCCGAGGGCCACGCCCAGCACATCTACGGTCCGAAGGATGCCTCGTCGAACGTCTTCAAACGCATCACCATCTCGCGGGACGGGCCTTTGCGCGCGACGAAGTCCCGCCATGTACACGAGGGCACGTACACGGTCGGCTTGCAGGAGCAGCTCTACATCGAGCCGCAGGGGATCATCGCGATCCCGGCCTCCCCAGAAAACGGGCCTTTGCTCACGATCGTCGGCTCGATGCAGTGCCCGTACTACATCGACAAGGCGCTCAAGCGCGTGCTCGGGCACCACGACTACCACGTGATCCAGGCGGCCACGGGCGGCGGGTTTGGTGGCAAGGAGGAGTACCCAAGCATGGTCGCGGCCCATGCGGCGTTGCTCGCACTGAAGGCAAAGCGACCGGTCAAGCTCGTCTATCGGCGCGACGAAGACCTGCGGGCGACGACGAAGCGGCACCCCGCGCGGTTCACGATCAAGTCGACCTGCGACGCCGAAGGCTTCCTGCTGGACTGGAAGGTCGACCTGCTTTTTGACGGCGGCGCCTACAACACCCTTTCGCCGGTTGTTTTATCGCGCGGCATCCTCCACGCGACCGGGCCGTACCGCGCGGACCGCGTCTACATGACCGGCCGCGTCGTCGCCACCAACACACCCCCGAATGGCGCCTTTCGGGGCTTTGGCGCCCCACAAGCCCAGTTCGCGGTTGAGCGGCACATGGACCTCATCGCCCGCAGCCTGGCCATCGACCCCGTCCTCCTCCGTCGCAAGAACATGTTTCGCGATGGCGACCTCACGGCGACCGGCCAGACCCTCTCCGACACAGGCGCCAGCGCGGTCCTGGAGGCAGCGCTCAACGCGGCTGCAGCGCCCCTGCCCGTCCCCGTCAGCGTCCCCGGGGCGCGCGGAGCCCGGACGTCACCCGGACAAGGCCTCGCGCTGGTCTTCCACGGCTGCGGCTTCACGGGCAACGGCGAGGCGGCGATCCGCGGATCCGTCACCCTCGAAGCCCGAAAGGGCGAGATCCTGGTCCTGACCGGGTCGACGGACATCGGCCAGGGCACGGACACCATCTTTCCGCAGATCGTCGCGACCGAGCTTGGGATTCCGCTCGACCGTGTCAAAATGGCGCCACACGACACCGCCCTCGTGCCGGACAGCGGTCCCACGGTCGCCTCGCGCACGGCCATGGTCGTCGGCGGTGTCACCCAGATCGCCGCGCGTAAGCTCGGGGATCAGCTTGGCGCTCGCGGTGACGAGCTGTGTGTTGTGTTGGATCGCCTGTCCGCGCCCGTCCGCGCGACACACCAGTACGAGGACGACGGCACGCACCCCTGGAACACCGAGACCTACGAGGGCGACGCCTACCCAACCTACGGATGGATGTGTGCCATCGTCGACCTGGACGTGGACCTCGACACCGGCGAGGTGCGCTACCACCGCCTCGTCACCGCCACGGACGTCGGCAAGGCGCTGAATCCCGTGCTTGCGACGGGGCAGATCGAGGGTGGCGCGCTCCAGGCCCTCGGTTGGGCGACGAGCGAGGAGGTCGTCCTCGACAAGTACGGGTGCATGCGGAATAATCGGCTCACCAACTACATCATCCCCACGTCTGCCGACGCGCCGGAGCTGATCACGCGGCTGGTCGAGATCCCCTACGCAGGCGGCCCCTTCGGCGCCAAGGGCATCGGCGAGATCCCGATGGACGCGCCCGCAGCCGCCGTTGCCCAGGCGATCGAGCGCGCCACTGGGCGGGTCCTCAACCGGTTGCCGATGACGCCGGAGCGGGTGCTGGGGCCGGCGACCACGCGGTGATCGGGCAAGAGCGCGACCGCAGTCGCCCTTCTCGGCGGCGCTCGATTGCCTCGCCGCTGCCAGAAGCGTGACCGGCGACATCGGGACCGCGGTGCCTCCACAGCGGCAAGGGGACTGATTGACGGCGGTCGACGCGTGAGCGATGTCGGTTCGCTCCGCACCAACCGCCGCGATCCGCGCGGGGGCCAGCGCCAGCAATGGCCCGCCTTTCGCCCTCTTCGACCCGATCCTCCACCCGTCCGACCTCAGCGCCATCGGCAAGCTCGACCTCGCCATCGGGCTGTGCTGGGTCCCGATCACCGTGACCTCGGCGTGGTTGGCTCGGCGCGGGGCTCGGATCGAGGTGGGCGACTCCGCGAACGTCCGAACGCTCCCCGCGACCTTCGTTCGCGTGTGCGCGCTGGGGGCACCGCTGACGTTCGCGCTCGGTTTTGGCGTTGGCGCCAGGCTGGTCTGGCGCGGGTAGACGGTGGTCGGCTACGCCGGGCTGGGGTGGTGGCGGTGAAGGGCCGTGGCGCGCCCGGAGTTCCGCTGCTCTCGCCGCGATGGTCGCGTCGAGGTCGATGAGCCGGAAGGCCGGGTGTTGCTCCAGGATGCGTCGATAGGCGGCGGCGACATCCGGGCGGTTCAGCCTGAACGGCTGGGTGAGCACCTCGGTCAGGGTCAATGTCGCTGCCACCGCACGAAGCTGGCCGGAGTCCAGCCGGATGCCGGCCTCCCGCATCGGCGCCCCGAATTGGGGGTGCTGCTCAATGAGGTAGATGAGCGGCGCTGAGTCGATGGCCAGAAGCTGAACACCTTGAAGCGCGGCGTTCACGGCCGGCCGGACCACTCGTCCCGAAGCTCCTGGACGTACGCAGCAGGGTCGCTACCCGCCCAAACCTCTGCGCCCAGCCCGGACAACTCGCTAAACCGCGCCCCGGCCGGGGGCGGCCCGGCTGCCGCTGCGTCGGCGATCACGGCCAAGAGCTGCAACTGCACGTCACGGGGCAGCGAACGAACGTGCGCGTCGTAGATCTCGCGGGCGTGGCTGGATCGGGAGGTCACAGCCACAGAGTAGTGCAAAGCGGGGGTTGCGTCTACACCCGCCAGGCAGGAGTCTTCGCGCCCGACCCGACCGGCATTCGAGACTTGAACTCCCCCGACCCGCTCCGAAGGCCCGCAAAACCAGAAACGCCCGCTCTCCATCGCTGGAAAACGGGCGTTTGAAAGCTGGGCAGGGGCTGAGAGATCAGGTTCGAACTTTCTGCATCGCCCCGGATCCGGGGGTCAGGCTCCAAATGGAGCAGTACAAGCTGATGATCTCGGGGACGGGGGTGGAGACCCGTCGGGGTCCGGTGCCGATTGGAACGTGTGCTGGACATATCGCGGTGGTGGCGGAGGCGGGGGTGCCGAGGTGCAAGACCGCGAGGACGGATCGGCGTCCGCCGGTTCAGGCGTGACGCGCACAGCGGTTAGAAGGATGAGATGAGCCTCGACGACTGGCTTCGCAGGCGCTTGGAGCCGGCCAACTTCATCTTCGATCACGACGACCCCGACGGTCCCTTCGCGGGTGCTGTCGAGTTCGTATTGTCCGACGCGGTCCGTAAGGGCGCGACGGCGATCCGCCTCGTTGACGAGGGTGATGGCGTGGGTATGCTGGTCGTCTACACCATCGACGGTGTGGATCACCCAATCACGCGGCAGCCTCGCCTGCTCCACGTCGCGATGGTGCGTCGGTTGGCGGTCTTGGCGCGGAGTTCTTACCGACGCGTCCCGAGGGTCTGCGTGCTCACCCGGGTGGTGGATCGGCCCGGCGCCGAGCCAGTCACCGCCCGCTACGATTACCGGGTCGGCCTGCCCGACACGCTCAGCCCCATCGTCATCACGCTCACTCCCAAGACCGCCAGGACCGATCGAGCGCTTCCTTTATCCGGCATACTTCCGAAAACGTAAGGTCGTGCTATAAAGGAAGTGTGTTCGATCGCTGGAGCGCAGAAGCCCTAGTTCGCCTGCCCGCGTTGGTGGCAGACTGGCTTGGTCTGCCTGCGGACTCTGTATCGCGACCCACGGGGGGACCCGACGATGTCACTCTCGTCGCAGGAGGTCGCCGGTTTCGGGCCGTGTTCCGTGGCACCGACGCCATCGCGACGCTCGAAGCGGCGCGCTCCGAGCTAGCGCGCGGCCCGGGCCCAGCACCACTCGACGTGCGCCTGGTCGTGCTGCCGTACGCCGGCCCGAAAGCGCGGTCATGGGCCGCCGCCAACGGCGTCTCGTGGGCGGACCTGTCCGGAAACGCCGACATTCGAGCCGACGGCCTCCGGGTCAGAATGGGGGGTGAGGCCAACAAGTTCACGCACGCCGGGCGGCCCTCGAATGCGTTCACGCCGTCGTTCTCCCGGGTTTCCCGTGCGCTCCTCGTCGAGGCTGACCGCTGGTGGAAACAGCGAGAGCTGGCGGCGGCGACGAAGCTTCCGAGCGGGACGGTGACGAAGGCGGTCCAGCGCCTCGGCGACCTGCTCGTCACCAATGACGACGGCCAGATTCGCGCGCGCGTGCCGTCGCTCCTGCTTGACGCCTGGGCTCAGCGCTATGACTTCCGTCAACACGAGCTACGTCGCTACCACGCCGTTGGACGGAGTGGTCCGGAGGTGCTTCAAAGGGTGGCGCATGACCTTGAGCATGGCGCAGTCCCCTGGGCGGCGACCGGCCTGTCCGCCGCGTGGATGTACACGCAATCTGCCGATTTTCGGATCAACAGCTTCTACGTCACGCAGTTTCCCAGCGAGCCGGAGTCCATGGGGCTGCGCCCGGTCGCCTCCGGGGAGAACGTCTGGCTCCTCGGCCCCCGGGACGAGGGCGTGCTGTACGGCAAGGTGCAGCAGCGCATCTGGTGCGCTCACCCCGTCCAGGTCTACCTGGACCTGCTCGCCCACCCCGAGCGTGCCAAGGAGGCGGCAGAGTCGCTGCGGTCCGAATGGATGAGGTGGCGCGAGTGACCTTGCCTGACGCGACCACGAAGGACGGATACCCGCTGGAGTTGGCGGTGCAGGCCCGACGGATGAGTCTGTACGTGGCGACTGTGCTCGGCGATCTGTTGGACCAGATCGTGATCGTCGGCGGCCTGATTCCGTACCTCATCGTGGATCAGGCCGAAGCCGGGCGGGAACTGCACGTCGGGACGCGCGACCTGGACCTCGGTCTCGCGCTCGCCGTGCTCAAACAGAGTCGATACCATGAGATCGCGACAAGGCTCCGTGAGGCCGGATTCAGCCCAGCGACCAAGGGCGACACCGGGAATCGAATCCGGCAAACATGGGCATTTTCGGGTGCGAACATCACCATCGACTTTCTGATCGGTGCTGCCCGCGGGTTGCGCGGGGGCACGCTTCAGGATCTTGAGACGGACCTCGCTGCGGTGGTCACCCCGGCGCTGCCCCTGGCCTTCCTGGACAGCCTCGAGGTCGAGATTGACGATGTCACCATCCTTGGGGAGCGCGCCAAACGCACCGTGCGGGAGTGCGGCCCGGCCGCGTTCGTGGCGCTGAAGGCGCATGCCATCCTTGGTCGAAAGAAGGATAAGGACGCCTACGACCTGGTCTACCTGCTCGCGAACTACGGCGATGGCAGCGGTCGTGACGTCATCGATCGGTATCGACTCATCGAGCGGCATGCCGAGGCTCAAGAGGCGCTCAGGATCCTGGCGGACGAGTTCGAGACGATCGAGCACGTCGGGCCGCGGCGCCGAGCGGCCTTCCTCGGGGACGCCGGCCACGCGGGGTACAGACAGGACGCTGTCGGCGTCGTAGCTCAATTCTTGAGAGGTGTTCGCCGGGGGAAGTAAGGGGTCGGACTCCGAACCGGGCATCGAGACTTGAACTCCCCGACCACCAGCAAACGCCCCGAAAATCAGAAACGCCCGCTCTCCATCGCTGGAAAACGGGCGTTTGGAGGCTGGGCAGGGGCTGAGAGATCAGGTTCGAACTTTCTGCATCGCCCCGGAGCCGGGGGGCAGGCTCCAAATGGAGCAGTACAAGCTGATGATCTCGGGGACGGGGGTGGAGACCCGTCGGGGTCCGGTGCCGAGTGGAACGCCCGCTGGACATATCGCGGTCGTGGCGGAGCCGGGAGTGCCGCGGTGCAAGAGCGCGCGGGCGGATCGGCTTCGACCGCCGTGAGGCGTTGGCCCGCGATCGGGTATACGATGGCACCAGGAGCAGCCATGGCCGATCTCACCCGCATCGTCGCGAACCCTGCCGTCATGATGGGAAAGCCCGTGATCCGCGGGACCCGCCTGACGGTGGAGCACATCCTCGACGAGCTGGCAGGCGGCCTCTCGCTCGCCGACCTCCTCGATTCGCATCCCCGGCTCACCGCCGCCGACGTACAGGCGGCGCTGGGCTTCGCGGCCGAGAGCGTCCGGATGGAGCGCCTGAGCACGATTCAAGTCGCATCGTGATCCTCGCGGACGAGAACATCGTCTCGGCCGTAGTCGCGAGGCTCCGGGCCGACGGGCTGGATGTCGTGTGGATTGCCGAGGTATCGCCGTCGATCAAGGACCCCGATGTCCTCGCCCACGCCGTCCGGGAGGGCCGCGTCCTCATCACGGACGACAAGGACTTTGGCGAGTTGGTGGTTCGGGAGTGCCGTCCACACTGTGGGGTCGTGCTGCTCCGCTTGGCGGGCATGTCACCCGCCCAACGCGCCGATCTGGTCTCCCGGTTGTTCGCCCAGTCGGGACCTGCACTCGTCGGGGCGTTCACGGTGGTGGAGCGCGACGGCCGTGTGCGGGTGAGGTCAGCGGCCAAGGGCTGATCTCGGCCCGACCGGCATTCGAGACTTGAACTCCCCGATCCCCACCCAACGCCCCGAAAATCAGAAACGCCCGCTCTCCATCACTGGAAAACGGGCGTTTGAAGGTTGTGGCAGGGGCTGAGAGATCAGGTTCGAACTTTCTGCATCGCCCCGGAGTCGGGGGGCAGGCTCCAAATGGAGCAGTACAAGCTGATGATCTCGGGAACGGGGGTGGAGACCCGTCGGGGTCCGGTGCCGAGTGGAACGCCTACTGGACATATCGCGGTCGTGGCGGAGGCGGGAGTGCCGCGGTGCAAGAGCACGAGGGCGGATCGGGTCCGGCGGGCCGAGGGCTGAGGCGCGGTCAGCCCGTTCGAAGACGCTCCCACCTGCCGAGCAAATTCCGCAACGTCTCCCCGCTCACCATCCCCGTGCGCCCGCTCGCCGTGAGGTCGGACTTCAAGACAGGTTGAATGATGCTGACATACGCCCGGTTCGCCTTGCTGAAGCCGAACTCCGTCGCTGCGATCTCCAAGTCGTGCGGGGAGCAGAGGCCTCTCGCGCTCGTCGAGCAGGGGACGACGTGGACGGTGTTGAGCTCGTCATCGTCGCACAAGGCGGACGGCGTGAGGACGATCACCCGATAGTCATGGTCTGCTCGCGGTCCCGCACCTGGAAGGCGGAGGGCTGGAAAGGCCACCACGCTCTCGGCGAGCCTTCCGGGTGTCTCTGGCTCTCTGGGAATCACGTAGACGGCGCCCTGGCACAGCCTTGCCTCGGGAGCAGCCAACCCACGCTGAGACCGCGTGGCGCCGGCCTTCTCCAACAGCGCCCGCAGGTCCCGGCTCAAGACTGCGAGACCGCCGCGGCGTTCGCGCGCCCCCGCATCCATGCGGTCTCCGCGAGCAGTTCGGCACGATGTGCATCGAGTTCCGTGGACGGCAACTCCCGCGCCGCCGCAGAGGCGGCCGCGACCCCCTCGGCGAACTCCAGGGAGCGATGCTGCGCGTCGGTGAGCGCGACGCTTTCGTCCAGACGCTCCCCGAGCCACCCCATCTCCGGCAGCCCGAACTGCAGGGGAACTGCTTCGCCCGCGGCGAGACATTCGGCGAGCAAGGCCACCGCCCGGAGGTGGTTCTCAAGCGCGGCGTGGGCGTCTGCCAACCGCCAGAGGTGCCCGCGATTCCCCGGCTCAGCAAGCGTCTCCGCCATGCGCAGGCACAGGACGGCGCTCGCGCGGTCGTCACAAACCCAGAGCGCTTCCGCGAGATTGGCAAGCAAGACCAGGTTCTTCAGCCCCGCCTCGCCGGAGAGGTCGGCAGCACGCATCAGCGAGTCCCGACCCGCCTTGTTGTCACCGAGCTTCAGCAGGACGACACCCAGATTGATGTGCGCGCCTGGGTTCTCGGGGTCAAGTCGAACGCAGTCCCTACGGTAAGCCGAGGCCCCTCCAAGATCGCCGCGCCGTTCCAGCGCTGCCGCGGCGATGTGCGCGAGCAACGCGGACTCGCCGTCGCGCGCGATCATGGCGCGCGCGTCGCGAAGAATGCCGTAGAGCGCGATCTCGTTGGGTCGCTCCCAGACGGCACCGAGCCGTTCAAGCAACTGCTCGGCTTTGGTCTTCGGCACACCGGCCATGATCAACCTCCCGCGGACGATACCCGATCTGCTCACGGGCGTCCATCCCGGCACCCTGACCGGCCAGCGCCACAGCGCAGCGAGTAGCATGGCAGCACGGTGACCGCCTGGGGCGCGTGCTGTTGGCGACGTAGGGCCGAAAGCCACAAACGGGATCGAGACTTGAACCCCGCGCCCCCCTTTGAACGCCCCGAAAATCAGAAACGCCCGCTCTCCACGGCTGGAAAACGGGCATTCAAAGGATGGGCAGGGGCACAGGGACTTGAACCCAGGACCTGCGGATTTGGAATCCGCTGCTCTACCAACTGAGCTATACCCCTACGGTACAGTGCACATCTAATCCCTCGTCCGGCGCCCGTCCACCCGGGACCTACAACGCTGCGAACACGCTGAGCGGGAGGTTGACACGCGCCGCCCACGCCATCTCATCGTGTGTCGCGTTCGGCTCGTACCAATGGTAGAGGTCGACGTTGTATTGGTAGCCTTCCGCGGCCAACGTATCGCGGAGCTGGATGGTCTCGCAGTAGTTGTCGGACGCGTTGGGGTCGTCGTCGTTGATGCCGTCGCCGTCGGAGTCGACGCAGTCCCCGGAGCCGCCGGAGTCCAGGTAGAGCACGGTGGCCTGGTGACCGTGGGCGGCGTAGCGCTCAATCATCGTTTCGTTGTGTTGCTCGATGCTTCCCCAACCCATCGTTCCGGACATGCTGGCGGCGAAGTCGTACTCGCCGGGGTAGCGATCAGCGATGTGGTAGCTGATGAGCCCCCCGAGCGAACTGCCGAGCAAACCGACAGTCCGGGGCTCGGTGGCATCCGGGAAGTAGGTTGAGGCGATCAGCGGCCGGACGTCGTTCTCGACGAAGTCGGCGTAGGTGTCACCCCAGCCGCCGTAGAGCACCCCATCTATGGTGTCCTCCACGTGTGTGTACTCCTCCATCCGGTCCGGGGAGTTGAAGATCCCCGCGACCAACGTCGTCTCGCCAGCGCCGCCATCGAGGCCGGTGAGCGCGTCGGACAGGTGCCACCCGCCCCACATTGCCGTCGGGTCGAAGAGATTCTGCCCGTCCTCGGCGTACAACACGCGGTCGGGCGTTGAGGCGGGCACCCAGACGTGCATGTCCCGCTCGGCCAGCCCCCCGCCGGAGACCGCGAACAGGTGCTCGAGGTGGTCGGCGGTCGGGTGCACGAGGCTCATCTCCCCGTTCTCGTCCCAGGTCAGCGACCGCGCCCAGGGGTCTGCGTGCCAGTCCGAGCCGCCATCGGTGAACTTGTACCCGTCCCCGCTGCTGGCCGGACGGACGACGTACGAGAACCCCGCGTCGGCCGTCATCTTCTCAGGTGTCCAGCCGTCGAAGTCGCCCGCGAGGCTGCCTGTCTGGTCGAGGTCGACGTAGAGAAAGCCGCCGTCGACGGGAACGGGCCAGCCGCCGCCCGTCACCCCGTCGCGAAAGGCGCCCTCGGAGTAGGTCTGCATGGCGGCGGCCGGGTTGGCGCGCAGGGCAGCCAGGACCGTATCGAGGTTGGACGTGGCTACAACGCCGCTGTCGGAGGACGAGTCGACCGACGCGTGGGGGCGATCGGCCGGGGTTTTCGTCGCCCCGCAGGCGGTCAGGACCGCGAGCGCGCCGAGGATCAGGCGCACACGTCCTCCCCGCCGTCGATCCGGAGTACGTTCCCGTTGATCCACCGGGCGTCCTGACTCGCGAGCAGGACGAGCGCCCGTGCGACGTCTTCTGGCTCGGTGAGCCGGCCGAAGGGATTTCGAGCGACCGCACCGGCGATCAGCTTGTCCGAACCGGGGATCTTGTCGAGCGCGGGGGTCTTCGTCACGCCGGCGAGGATGGCGTTCGTGGAGATGCCCCGAGGCGCCAGCTCCAGGGCAAACTGCCGACAGTAGGATTCCAACGCGGATTTTGCGGCGGCGACCGGCCCGTAGCCGGCCCAGGCCGTGTGTGAGCCTGCGGCGGTCATCGCGAAGATCCGGCCACCCTCGCCCATCAACCCCGCGTTCACAACGTCCTGCGTCCAGTAGACCAGCGAGTTGGCCATGACGTCCATCGTCATCTCCAACTGCTTGCGGCTCGCGCCCTTCGCCTGCTTCTCCCCGGGCTTCGCGCGAGGCGGCACGAACGGGAGCAGGCTCCCGAACGCCAGCGAATGCAGCAGCACCCGCAGGCCGTTGGGCCCGACGTGGTCGACGAGATCGGCGACGACGGCCGTGCGTCGGTCGTCATCCGCGGCGTTGACGTTGTGGAAGATGGCCTGACGGCCCATGCCGACGATCTCGTCACGGAGCGCGATCACCGACGGCATCGCCGCGGCGCGGTCGAGGTGCACCGCGGCGATGTCGTACCCGGCGGCCGCGAACGCACGCGCGCTGGCGGCGCCGAAGCCGCTGGAACCACCGAGGATCAACGCCCACATGGCGGGGACTAGTGCGCCGGCGCAGCGGGAGGTGCGCTCGGGGGTGGCCCACCGGCACCGGGAGTCGCGCCGGGGGACGCCATGGCGCCCGGAGACGCGGTCGGCTTGGACTCGGTGACGGAAGCGCCGGGCGCGCCGCCCGTGGTCGGCGTCGTGATCGTCGCGCCCTTCTTCAACTCGTCGATGTAGGCCTGGATGATCTCGCTGCGGAGCTGCGTCTTGATCTGGTCCTTGACCTCCTCGAGCGGCTTCGAATCGCGCGTGTCCTCGACCTCGATGATGTGGAAGCCGAACTTGGTCTCGATCGGGCCGATGGTGTCCCCCTTCTTGGCCGCGAACGCGGCGTCCGCGAACTCCTTGACCATGCGGGACTGCTCAAACCAACCGAGCTCCCCGCCCTGCTTGGCGCTGCCCGAGTCGAGCGACTTGTCGGCCGCGAGCTTGGCAAAGTCAGCGCCGCCCTTGATCTGCGCGAGGATGGCGTCCGCGTCCGCCTTCTCCTTCACGAGGATGTGGCGCGCCTTGACCTGCGGGCGCTTGAACTGCACAGCGTGGTCGTCGTAGTACTTCTGCACCGCGGCGTCGTCGGAGCGCTCCTTGACGATCTTCTCGATGAGCGCGCCAGCGAGCGCGTTCCGCTCGGCCATCGCCAGCGCGAGCTTGCCGTCCGGACCCTGGTCGAGCTTCTCCTTGAGCGCCTCCTGGTAGAGCACTTCGCCGATGACGACCTGGTCCTTCACCTGGTCGATCTGGCCCATGGCAACGAGCTTGTCCTTGGTGCCCGGAGGGAGCTGCGCGATCGTCGCGTCGACCATGCCCTGTGTCACGTTCTGTCCATTCACCACCGACACCACCTCGCCCGTGCGCTCGATAGTGCCCGGCACCGGCGGCGGGGGCGGGTCGCAGGCGACGAGCAGAGCGGGGACGAGCAGGGACAGCATCGGGATGAGGGGCGCAGAACGCAGCATTGTGAGGGCCTTTAGGACGGGGCTGAGGGCGTAAAAAGGGAACCGTCGGTGCAGACGGCCGCGGCGCATAGCCTGTTTTTCGGCGCTCGTCGCACGGGGTCCTGCGGCAGGCCGGACCTTCCGGTTACGTCCGGACGGTGCCACGCATCCTCGTCGCCGACGACGACCCCCACCTCCGCGAAGTCGTCGCGTTTGCCCTGACGAAAGCGGGTTTCGACGTCAGCGAGGTTTCGGACGGTCGTGCCGCCGTCTCTGTCGTCGCCGAAGGTTCGGCCCTCCCCATCGATCTCGTCGTGCTCGACATCGTCATGCCTGAGATGGACGGCATCGAGGCTTGCCGACGGATTCGGGCGCGGTCCAGGGTCCCCATCGTCTTCCTCTCCTCGCGCGACGAGGAATTCGACCGCGTCCTCGGCCTGGAGCTCGGCGCCGACGACTACCTCACAAAGCCCTTCTCTCCTCGCGAGCTCGTCGCCCGGGTGCGTGCGGTCCTCCGCCGGGCCGGCCCGCCCACCGCAGCCGCTTCGGCCCCTCCATCGCCCGAAACCCCGGCTCCGACCGCGCTGATCCTCGGCCCGATCCGCCTCGATCCGGTTGAGCACCGCGTGACCGTCGAGGGGGCTGCGGGCGTCGTGGAATTGCCGTTCACCGTCACGGAATTCGCGCTGCTGCAGGCGTTGATGGCTCGCCCCGGGAAGGTCTACACGCGCGACGAGCTGACAGACGCTGCTTACGGCGAGCGCTACCACCTCTCCGACCGCACGCTGGACTCGCATATTCGCCGCATTCGCGCGCATTTTCGCGACGCCGGCCTCGACCCGGTGGAGACCGTCCACGGACTCGGCTACCGGCTCCGGAAGTGAGCGGCCCCGCCCGTCGAAGCGCGTCTGTCGTGTTTCCGCTACAACGCTGGTTGGTCCTGTCCCATCTCGCGGTACTGCTCCTCCCGTTGCTTACGCTCGTCGGCACTGGCGCGCTCGCGCAGGACCTCGAACAGCAAACCCAGGATGATCTGGACCACCAGGCCTCACTCCTCGCACTCCACGTCTCGGCGGAGCTGCGGCACGCATCGACCGGACAGAAGCCCGCGACGATCGCGGATATCTCCGACGCGACCACGCGTCTGCTGGTCGACGCCAAGCAGTCGACGCTCGCCGGCTTCCGCGTGGTGGACGATCGGGGCGTCGTGGTCGCCAGCTCCGGAGACGGCGTCGGCGACGACATTGCCGACGATGCCGAGGTCCGCGCGGCGCTCGCGGGGGCACCCGGTTTGGCGCTGCGCCCTCGCCCGACGGACGGCAGCCGTCAACAGTCCTTCTCCAGCGCCAGCCGACGGTCCAACGTCCGCGTTTTTGTCGCCCACCCCGTCCGGCTCGGCGACACCGTCGTCGGAGCCGTCGTCCTCTCCCGCACCCCGCGCGAGGAGTGGCAGACGCTCTGGCAGATGGCGCCGCAGCTCTGGCTCGGCGGCCTGTTCGCGGTCGCTGTGACTACCGGATTATCCGTTGTCGCCGGGCATTATCTGTCGCGGTCGATGGCGCGGCTCTCCACGGTCGCCGGGCGGATCGCGGGCGGCGAGATGGGGGTGGACGAGGCGCTTCGGGCACCGGAGGGCTCGCACGTGCGTGAGGTCGCCGAATTGGCGGCGTCGTTACGGACGATGTCGCTGCGCCTGCGGGAGCGACTCGCTTACATCAGCGACTTCGCGGCCAACGTCTCGCACGAGTTCAAGACGCCCGTCGCCAGTCTGCTCGGCACCATCGAGATCCTCCGGGACGACGCCGAAGAAGGCGCGGACAGCCAGCTCACCGCAGTCCAGAAGGCGCGCTTTCTGGAGCATGCGACACAGGATCTCGAGCGCCTCTCCCGGCTAGTGGGCGGGCTTTTGCGCCTCGCCCGCGCGGAGGAAGGGCTGGACCGGGAGGCTGTGGACGTCCACGCGCTTGTACGGGAGGTCGGGGAGCGGCTGGGCGTCCGGATCGAGAGTGAAGCTTCCAACGTGGAGACTCTCGCGAACGCCGCGGAGCTGCGGAGCGTCGTGACGAACCTCGTCGAGAACGCCCGTACCCACGCGGGCCCGGGCGCCTGCGTAAGGATCGACCTCGTCGGCGACACGGACTTTGATGTCGTCGACGACGGTGTCGGCGTCTCACCAGCGAATCTACCACGGATGTTCGAGCGCTTTTTTACCACCGCCCGGGAAACCGGAGGCACCGGGCTCGGCCTCGCCTACGTTCGGGCCGTCGTGACCGCTCACGGCGGTCGGGTGACGGTCGAGACGCGGCCGACGTTCGCCGGGACGCGGTTTTCGGTGCGCCTACCCGAGCGGACGCCGGTCAGACGATGAGCCCGCTCGAAGCGATCGGCAGCTTCCGAATCCGCACCCCGGTCGCCGCGAAGATCGCGTTGCACACCGCGGGCGCGATGGGTGGGAGCGCTGGTTCACCGACGCCGCCGGGGGAGTCGGGACCGCCCTCGACGACCTCCACCTCGACGTCCGGCATCTGCGCCATCCTAAGCACCGGGTAGGCGTAGAAGTTCGGCGTTGCAGCGGCACCTCCCGAGAACGACATCGCCTCGCCCAGCGCGGCGCCGAGCCCCATCCCCATGGCGCCCTCGGCCTGGGCGCGGATGATGCCGGGGTGGATGTACCGCCCGCAGTCAAACGCGATCCAGACCTTCTCAACCTTCAACGTCGCACCTTCGAGCGTCGCCCAGACCTGCCCCGGCGTGCTGCCAGCGGGCGGCGTCACCCGCACCTGCGCGACCTCGGCGACGATCGACCCGAAGCTCTCGACGATGCCGATGCCAAGCGCGCGCTTCGACCCATCTGCCGCCGGTTTTCCCCAGTCGGCCATCGCGGCGACCCTCTGCACCAGGGCCTTGTGGCGGGGCGACGCGTCGAGGTGGTCGATGCGGAACTGCACGGGATCAACGCCCGCAGCGTGCGCGACCTCGTCCAGAAAACACTCGCGGAAGTAGCCGTTGTGGCTGGCGCTGACGGAGCGCCAGAACCCGGTTGGGATCGGGAGGTCCAACTCGTGGTATTCGACGTGTTGGTCGCGGATCGTGTACGGGTTTTCGTAGAAGTTCTCGCCGACGAAGGAGCCGCCGATGAGCCTGGCGATGGGCTTGGGGACGAACCGGGTGAGGATGTTGGGGCCGGAGAGGCGGACGGACAGGCCGGAGAGGTCACCGGCTTTCGTGACGCCAGCGCGCATGAACGCCGCGAATGCGGGCCGGTAGAAACCGTGCTTGAAGTCCTCTTCCCGCGGCCAGGTCACCTTCACGGGCTTGTCGTAGTGCTCGGCGATGCGCGCGGCTTCGACGACGAAATCGACCTCGGACTTCCTGCCCAATCCGCCACCGAGCAGCGTGGTGTGCAGGCGGATGCTGGACCGGGGCACGCCGAGGCAACCGGCGATGCCCTCCTCCGTCAACGTCTGCGACTGCGTCGGCGCCCAGATCTCCACCTTCTCCGCCGTGACATGCGCGGTTGCGCAAAGCGGCTCCATGGTCGCGTGGTGCAGGTAGGGGACGCTGTAGGTCGCGGTGACCACCGTGCCAGTCTTGTCCGCCGCGGCGATTTGGCCCTTCGCGTCGCCAGACTTTTTCACGACCGACGTTTTGGCGATGACACCGAGCCCCGCCGCCAGCGCCTTCGCGATGGCGTCGTCGTCCAGATCCGGCCGTCCTCCCTCCCACTTCGCCACCACCGCCGCAGCCGCCAGTCGGGCGTGCCAGAACGTGTCGGCGACGACCGCGACAAAATCCAGCGTCTCCTGAAGGCTCCCCTTCTTCGCCGTGAATTGCAGCACGTCAACCACGCCGGGCATCTTGCGCGCCGCGGCGTCGTCCACGCTCTCGAGGTGCGCCCCGAAGACCGGGCTGTGCAGCACGGTTGCATTCAGGCACGTCCCGAGCTCAGGCGGCGTCTTCACGTCGATGCCGAAAACCCCGGTGCCGTTCACCTTGGACGGAATGTCCAGCCGCTGCGGCTCGGTATGCACCAGCTTCCACGTGGATCTGTCCTTCGGCGCCGCCTTCGTCAGCGACCCGGCCGCGGCGTCGACGGCGAGCTCCCCGTAGGTCGCCCGGTTCGCGCCCGAGGTGACCACCCCGTCGGCAGTTTTGCAGGTGGCAACGTCCACCTTCCACCGTGACGCCGCCGTCGCGACCAGGGTCGCCCGCGCCGTCGCCCCGGCTTCGGCCATCGGCTGCCACCAACCGCGCGTGCTGCCGCTGCCGGCGGTCAACTGCTGGCTTCCAAGCTGGGAAGGATGCCCGTAGGCCTTGCTGTTCGGTGCCATCTCGACGCGCACCTGGTCGAGCGTGAGGTCCAGCTCCTCGGCCAGCACCATTGCGAGGCCGGTGTGGATGCCCTGCCCCATCTCGGACGCGGGCACGCGAAGGATGACGCCGCCGTGCGGATCGACGCGTACGTAGGGGCCGAGCCAGTCGGTTGTGGCATCCGCCGCGGGGCCGTAGCCCAGGAACTCGGGCGACGGCGGAAAGGCGAGGCCGAGGACGAGGCCGCCGCCGAGCTTGAAGGCCTCGCGACGGGAGAGGTTGACGAGGCTGCCGGGGCTGGAAAGGCTCATGGCAGGTTCTCTTTGGCGTTCACGCGGGCGGCGCGGTGGATGCCCTTGCGAATGCGGAAGTAGCTCGCGCAGCGGCAGAGGTTGGTCATCTGATCGGAGATCGCAGCGTCCAACGTGGCATCGTCAGCAGTGGCGAGGTCGGGGTGGCCGTCGAGGAGCGCGGCGGCGGCCATCAACTGGCCGGACTCGCAGTAGCCGCACTGCGGAACCTGCTCGGCGATCCAGGCGTCCTGGACGGGGTGCTTGAGGCCCTCGATCGTCCGGACATCCCGGCCTTCCACGCCCACGACCGCGGTGATGCACGCGCGCGTGGCCCGCCCGTCGAGGTGGACGGTACACGCGCCGCACTGCCCGACGCCGCAGCCGAACTTGGTTCCGCAGAGGCCGAGGTTCTCGCGCAGGACCCAGAGCAGAGGCGTGTCGCCGTCCACGTCCACGGAGACGGGGGTGTCGTTGAGGGTGAAGTTGGCCATGCGCCCCGGTAACCAAGTCGCGGCCCCACGGTCTCAGAAACGCCCTACGCGATTCTGAGCCCCTGCCTCTGATTCTCGGCAGTGCACGCGACGAAACCGGACGCAGTCGCTCGGGCGCGTCGCCTGGAGGCCGCGGCGGCATCGGCCCGCGCCGGCAGCGGGTTAGCCGCGGGCGCAATGGAAGTTGTCTACGGGTCCGAACGTCTGAGCGCGCAGGCGCGTGCGGTGGCCATCGGCAACTTCGACGGGGTGCACCTTGGTCATCGGCAGGTGCTGGACCATCTGCTCACGCTGTCGAAGGGCACGGGCGCGTCGCCCTGGGTCTACACGTTCGACCCCCCGCCGACCGTCGTCATCGCCCCCGAGCGTCACCAGCCGCGGCTCGTCACCCTCGCGCACAAGCTGGAGCTGCTCGCGGGCCTGGGCGTCTCGGGCGTCGTCGTCGAGCCATTCACGGCCGCGTTCGCCGCACAATCGGCGGAGATGTTTGCGCGGGAAGTGCTGCGGGGCCGGCTGGGGGCGTCGGCCGTGGCGGTCGGCTGGGACTTCCGCTTCGGGTCCGGCCGGGGTGGCGACGTGGATGCGCTGCGCGCCGCGCTCCCCGGGGTGGATGTGACCCAGGTCGCCCCCCTCCTGCGCGACGGCGAGCCCGTTTCCAGCTCACGAATCCGCAGGTTGATCCAGGCCGGCGACTTGGACGCCGCCGCCGCGTTTCTCGACCGACCCCACCGCCTCTCCGGCACCGTCGTCCACGGTGATGCACGAGGGCGAACCATCGGTTTTCCCACGGCGAACATCGCGAACGAGGTCGAGTGCCTGCCGGCGCTCGGGGTCTACGCGGTCCGCGCTCGGCTGCCGGACGGCATCTGGCGGCCGGCTGCGCTGAACCTCGGCGTTCGGCCAACGTTCAATGGCGTCGGGCAGCGGGTTGAGGTCCATATTCTCGATTGGGCCGGCGATGCTTATGGGCAGCCGCTGGATGTCGACATCGTCCGGCGGATTCGCGGGGAGCAGCGCTTCCCGTCGATGGAGGCGCTTGTCGCGCAGATCCGGGCGGACATCGTGGCATGTCGGGCGATCCTGGTATGACGCCGGGGATCACCGGTCGCACCCGCCTCTACGGCCTCGTCGGCCACCCGGTGCGGCACAGCCTCTCGCCCGCGATGCACAACGAGCTTTTCCGTCGCAAGCGGATCGACTCGATCTACGCGGCGTTTGACGTGCCGCCGGGCGCAGCGGGCAGCGTGGCGGGGGCGATCCGGACGCTCGGGTTGGCGGGTGTGAACCTAACGGTCCCGTTCAAGGAGGCGGTGCTGCCCGACCTCGACGCGTGCAGCGCCGATGCCCGACTCGCGGGTGCCGTGAACGTCGTGATCCGCGAGGAGGGCGCGTTGGTTGGCCACAACACGGACGGCATCGGGTATCTGCGGGCGCTGCGCGAGGAGCTTGGCGTGGAGCCGGCGGGGGCGCGCGTGGCGATCCTCGGTGCGGGCGGGACGGCCAGGGCGGTGGCCGCCGCGCTGGCGACGGCCGGGGCGATGAGCGTGACGTTCCTGAACCGGACGCAGGCGCGCGCGGTTGCGGCGTGCGAGGCGCTCGGCGCGGGACTGGAAGGCCGCTTCCCGTGCCGTTTTGCCGAGGTCGGGCTCACACCCGCCGCGTGGTCGGCGCTCGCGCCCGGGCTCGATCTGGTGGTCAACTGTACGTCGGGTGGAGCCGCTGCGACCGTCGCCTCGCTGGACATTCGCGGGCTACGCCCCGGATCGACCTGGACGGACGCCAATTACTGGATGTCCGACCCGCCTCAGCTCATGCAGTGCGCGGGACGCGGCGTGCGCATCCAGCGGGGTATGGGGATGCTCGTGTACCAGGGCGCTGAGAGCTTCCGGCTTTTCACCGACGTGACCGTTGACGCGGACACGGTCCGGGGCGTGCTCGATCTGGGGGGGTGGTGATGGACCTGCACATCCGCCGCGGCCCGCACGCGCTGGGGCCCTTCCAGCTCCACGACGGCCCAAACGTGGCCGGCCGGGCCGACGATTGCGACATCCTGCTGCCGAGCCGCCGGGTTTCGCGCCATCACTGCGTCTTTGAGCTGTTCGACGGCCGGGTGACGGTGCGGGATCTCGGCTCGCACAACGGCCTCGTCGGCAGCGACGGTCGCCGGGTCTCAAACCTCGATCTGGAGCCTGGCGACGAGGTCCTCGTCGGTGACTACCACCTTGGGTTGACCGAGGGCGAGTCGACGACGTCGACCTCCGAGATCGACCTCGATCCGGACGAGGACGACGAGCCCGATCCCACGGATCGGCTCCCCCCGCGCGTGCGGCCGATGCCGCTGCCAAAGCGCACCGTCCCCCTCCCGGACCTCGCAACCGTGACCCGGCGCGGGCCCGTTGCCGAACACCGCGTCGTCCCCATGCCCGACCTCGGCGAGATGGACGACCTGAGCGTCGGCGCTCACCTCGTCACCGAGGACACGCCGCGGCCCGTGCAAGCCCGGCCGGACCCGGCGTTGTTCCCTGCGTCTGTCTCGGCCCCGCCCAAGGACGAGGCCGTCGTCGGGTTGCGTCCCGGGATTTCGCTCGCCCCGGCCAGCCGACCGTCCGCAGTCCCGAAGGCGCCTCCGGTCCGCCCGGCCGAGGTCCCCGCAGCGGCGCCCCGACCGCCTCCCGTCCCGGCGCCGACGCCGTCAGCGACCAGGCCGCCTCCCGTCGCCATGCACCCCACGGCGCCTCCGCCCGCAACGCCGGTCGCCCAGCCGCCCCCGTCACCCGTCGGCCCAGGCCCCGCCCCGTCGGCCGTCCGGCGCGGTCCCCCAGACCCCTCGGCCTCGATCCCGTCGTCCCCGAGCCCCTTTCCGTTGTCCCCGCGTAGCGCCACGATCGCGCCGCCCGTCGCCACCGGCCCATCATCGGTCGCGACAGGACGAAAGAGCAACCTGCCGATCTCGCCGAAAGCCAGCGCCGTTCCCGCGTCGCCCGCGCCGCCGGGCCCAGCCAACGCGGGTCCGTCGCCGTCGCCGGGTGTCAGCCCGCCCGCGCCGAGCCCGTCGCCCGCTGCGCCTCCGGCACCGGCGGCCCCTTCCTCGCCGAACCCGCCCCTCGCCTCGCGTGCCCCGCCGCCCGTGCTGATGCAGGCCGCGCCCCAGCAGGGTCCGTCGTCCTCCTCGCCGCCGCTGATGCTGACGCCACGCCCGCAGTCGGCTCCTCGCATCGCCCCGCTGGTGCTCGCCGGCCTCTTCCTGTCGCTGTCGGGCCTCGGGGTGGAGCTGTGGGGCCTCTCGCGCGTGGACGCCTCCGCGGGTGCGCTGGCTGCGGAGGTCTCCGGCGAAGAAGCCAGGATCTTTGCTGGAGCCCCGGCGTTCGGTGTGGGCATTACACGGTATGACGCCGAGGGCCACCCGGTCGGGAACGGCGTGAACCTGGACGCGAAGCTGCTGGCAGATGCGCAGGCTCAGGGCGTCGCGCACGTGGATCGGCCCGGTGGAACGCGAGCAGTTGCCGTGAGCCGGGACGCTGCGGGGGCGGTGCAGGGCTACGTCGTCGTCGACGGTCCGCCGATCCGGATGAAGGCCGACACCACGCTGCTGCGGGCGATCGCGGTGGCGCAGACGGCCGTGGGATTGCTGGTGGTCCTGGCGGGCGCGATGTTGTCGAGCCGTCGCTTTTGACCCCGGGAGCCTCCTGATGTCCATGTGGCGCCCCTGCAGCGCGTGCAAGAAGCCCATCGCGCACGGGCAGCGCTACCAGGTGTGCTCGGTGTCGACGTGCAATCGTCCGCGGACGGCGTACGTTTTCTGCTCGGTCGGCTGCTGGGACTCGCACGTCCCGACGATGAACCACCGCGACGCCTGGTGCGAGGAGGAGCGCGCGCCCGCGGAGCCATCGGCTGCGAGCATGGCCGTGGCTCCGGCTGCGGTGGCCGCCCCAGGCGTCGAACCACGGCGTCGCGTGGTCACCGGTCCGGCGGCGGAGGCCGAGGAGGGCGAGGTCCTCATCGTCGCCTCCAGGCTCAAGCAATACATCGCGGACAAGGCGGACATGAACACCTCCGCCGATGTGTTGGATGCGCTCTCAGACCTCGTGCGCATGCACGCGGACGCCGCGATCCGGCGCGCGCGGGCCGAGGGGCGGAAGACGGTGAAGGGCCGGGATTTCGAGGCGTAGCGACCGGGATCGCCCGCGCCACCGGTCGCCGCGCTAACCCCCGACCATGTCCAGAAACACAAAGCCGTGGACCGCAGAAGAGCGGGCCGCTCACGCGCTTCAAGCCGAGGCCGAGTCGCACCTCCAGCCGCTTCCGGAGGTGGCGAGCTCTCCGCAGCGCCGCGCAATCCGCAGCGCCCATCGCGGCCAGATGCTGGATCTGAAAGACCTCGCGAACCGCATCGCGTCGATGCCGCAGGGGCTACGGCGCACCCTGCCCCTGGACGACGAGGCCCAGGCCCAGCTTGACCTCCTCGCGGCGTCCAACGGGTCGGAGCGGCGCCGCGTGCTGATGCGCGCCAAGCTGCTGCTGGGGGCGGTGGATCTCGTGGTCCTGGAGGCGGCGCTTCAGGGGGACACGCCCGCGGCCGCGCGGGACCGGGACTGCGTCCGGTGGCGGACCAGGCTGGTTGAGGGCGACGATGCGGTACTTCAGGCGTTCATGGCGCAGCATCCCGGGGCGGACCGTCAGGCCATCCGGGCGAGCGTGCGGGAGGCTCGGGGCGTGGGCCCGGTCGCGGAGCGGGCGCGGGGGCGTTTGTTGGGGTTGCTGCGGGAAGCACCGGTTCGCGGCGAGGAATAGCGGCGGCCGACGCGGGCGCTGTCGTTGCACGGCCCCTCGTCGCCGGGCCGGACGTAGTCGATCAGTAGAGGTCGCCTGAGGTGTTGCCGGAGTAGGTGACCCCGGTGAGCGTCAGGTTGGTGGTACCCTTTCGATAGATCCCGTACGTCCCTGAATTTCGGACCGCCGCGTCGGTCAGGTCGGCGGTGCAGTTGTCGCAGTAGATCTCGCCCGTATACTCGCCACCGTAGTCAAAGGTCGCACCCACCATGCTGGTGTCGACGGCGGCGGGACCGATGTCGATGTACGCCCAGGCGCCCTTCGCCCGGTAGAGCGACGTGAAAGCGACGCCGTCCGCGATCAGCGAGCCCGCGGTCGTCTTGCCCACGTTCATGCCCGAATAGCCGGCGATGTACACGGTCTGCGGTTCGATGGTGAGGGCGCCCCCGTCCTGGATGTTGGCCCCTGTCAGGTAGAGGGGGCAGGCGTAGGCAGGGAGCGTGATGGCGGAGGTCACGGCGGCGCTGCCGGCGACGGTGATGTATTGGCCGGGGTCGCACAGTTGGGTCGCTGGGTCGAGCGCGGCAAGGAACTCCAGCGGGAGGCGTGCCCCGTACGCGCAGCCGGTGACGGTGTTGTCCTCCCACGCCGTCATGGTGGCACCCAGGCCCGAAACGTCCGCGCCATAGGTCGCGTTCATCATGTTCGTCCGGTAGAGGGCGAGGGACGATTCGTTCTCCATGACGATGTCCGCCCCGTCCACGGTGCTGTCCTGCACGGTGAGATCGGCGTAGGTCGCCGCCACATCGACGTCCGTCAGCGTGGTGCCGGAGATGGTGTTGGAGTCGCCGTCGCCGTACAGAAACAGGCCGCCGTCCCAGATGTGGACGCCCTGCCCATCGGGGTCGCCGTTGATGACGATCTCCGCCTTGCTCAGCTCCCCGTAGCCCATGTACATGTGGTATCCGGCGAGATCGATCTGGGCGCCGTCGTCGATGGTCAGCACGGGAACGGTCGACTTGTAGAGCATGAGGTTGGCGGTGAGCACCCAGGGCCCATCCAGGCCGGCGAGGGTCTGGGAGGTGGTGCTGATGCCATAGTTCCAGTAGGGCGTGAACAAGCAGACCGCCCCGGTGCTGTTGTCCGGGAACGTGTTTGTGGCGTCGATGGTGCTCGCGGCGTCGTAGGCCACGGACATTCCGCACACATTCCCGCTGATGGTGTTGCCAGTGAACACGCCGAGGGTGTCGGCGCCACCGACGTATACGCCGTAGTTGGTCGAGTCCGAGAACGTGCTGTCGGTGATGGACAGGTTGTCGCCGCCGGTGAGGAGGTCATACCCGCGGCTGTCCCGGACGGTGGAGTTTGTCAGGGTCACGTTGTCGCCCGAGAGGAACAGGCTGCCGTAGCTGCCGCTCCCGCCGTACTCCACCGTGAGTCCGTCGAGCACCGAGCCATCCGAACCGCCGCCAACGATCACCTGGGACCAGTCCCCCGGTGCGGGAGACGCCTCTGCCGAGGTGAACAGCACGCCCGCGGTCGTGCCCTGCACCTGCAGCGTGGCATCGCCCGTCGTGAGCGATCCTCCGGACTCAAAGGCGATTGTCGTGCCATCCGTGATCGTCAGCTCGGGGAACGCGGTGGCGTCGCCGACGCCGATGGCGCCTGCGATCTGCAGGGTGGGGGATTCCCAGTCCCACGTGGTGTCCGTGGTGAGGGTTCCGTCGCCCGTCACGCGCACCACGTCGAGATCGTTGGGCTCCAGGGTGGCGGCGGCAAAGTCCAGAGCGGCGAAGGTGTCGAACGGGAGGTCGAGGGTGAATCCCGCGTTGTGCTCAACGGTCAGCCCGCTCACGTCCGTCCAGCACGGCTCGGTCGAGCACACCACGCCGGCGCCGACGCCGTACCAGACGGCAGGGTCGGTGAGCGTTCCATCGTAGGCCGAGAGCTCCAGCCCCGTGCCCCCGGAGAGCCCCACGTACAACCCCGAGATGTCCGTTGAAATCCCCGACAGGGTGACCGCCGGCGAGCCCTCACCACCTGCGTACAGCACCGTCGTCCCGTCGAGATCGTTGTACGTCTCCTTCGAGGGGTTCGCGAGCGAGATCCCGTCCCAATCACCGGGCGCGGGGCTGTCCTCCGACGAGGTGAACAGGACCGCTGGCGCCTGCAGGTAGCCGCTGCCAGTCACCGAGACGCTCACGCCGGGATCGGCGTAGACGGTGTCAGCGAAGCCGATCACCAGCCCGGCGCGGACGCTGATGTCGCAGGTCAGGCGAATGCGCGGGTAGTTCCACGAGGTCGCGGTGGTGATGCTGCCGCATTCGTCGAGGTAGCAGTCCTCGTCCGTCGTGCCGTCACAGTCATCGTCGCCGTTCCCACAGGCGTCCAACGCCGCCCCAGGGTTCACGACTGCGTTCGTGTCATCGCAGTCGGAGATGTTGGAGCCGTCCGCATTCGCGGCGATATACCCGGCTGGTTGCGTGCACGAGGCCTTGGACTCGCTGGGGTCGCCGAACCCGTCCGCGTCGGCATCGGCGTACCAGACATCCGCGTCGAGCGCGTCGTTGTCCACAACCCCGTCGCAATTCTGATCGACCCCGTCGCAGACCTCCGGGATGTCCGGCGCGATCTGCGCGTCCGCGTCGTTGCAGTCGGTGCTGTCGGCCAGGAAGCCCGCCGGCGCCGCGCAGGAGTGGCTTGGGAGCGTGGCATCGCCAAACCCGTCTGCGTCGGCGTCCGGGTACCAGGCGGGGGCGTCCACGGCGTCGTCCTCGTCGATGACGCCGTCGCAGTCATCGTCTGTGCCGTTGCAGGTCTCAGGGGCTCCGGGGAACGTGGTGGCAGCGCCGTCGTCGCAGTCGGTGGCGTCGAGGACGGTGCCGGGCGGAGCGCCGCAAGCGACCTGGGCCGCCCCATGAACGTCGCCAAATGAGTCGCCATCAACGTCGGGGAACCAGGAGGACGCGTCCACGCTCGCGGGTGGGTCGACAAGGCCGTCACAATCGTCATCCACGCCGTCGCAGACCTCGATGCCCCCAGGGTGGACCGCGGGGGCGGAGTCGTCACAATCGCTGTTGTCGCTGACCGTCCCCGTGGGTTGGGAGCAGGCGAGGACGGACGAGCCGGGGTCGCCGAAGGTGTCGGCGTCGGCGTCCGCGTACCACACGCGTGCGTCGATGCTCGAGCTCGGGTCCGTTGTGCCGTCACAGTCGTCATCCAACCCGTTGCACACTTCGACTGCACCAGGATGAACGCTGGGATCATCAGGCCCGCAGTCCGCGTCGTTGGCGACGAACCCGTTGATTGGCGAGCACGAGGTCTGACCCGACGCCGGGTCGCCATACCCGTCGCCGTCGGTGTCCGCGTACCAGGTCGGTGCGTCCACGCTGTTGGGGGGGTCGACGACGCCATCGCAATCATTGTCGATGCCGTCGCAGACCTCCGCGGCACCCGGGTGGACGTCCGCAGAGGTGTCATCGCAGTCGGAGCCGCCCTGCGCGGTGCTGATGTAGCCATCGCCGTCGGCATCCACCGGGTTGGAGTCGGATGCTGAGTCCCCGCCCCCGTTGGCGGCCGAGTCTGCGGGGCTGGACGCGTCGGACCCCGGCTTGGTTCCAACCTTCCCCCCGGGTGTGCAGGCACCGAGTACGAGCAGCACGACGGCGAGCGACGTGCGGATGAGTGGCATGGGGGGCTCCGGCGACCTGCGGGATTCTACCACGGCAGCCCTGGGCCGGACCGCGGGGGGCGAGAGCCGGACAGGGAGGTCGCGCACGCGGACCGGGGTTCGGCTACATCCCCGTGTCCCCCGCCGGGGCCTGCCGGGCGATCCAGTCGTCCAACTCCGAGAAAAAGGTCGGATCCGGCCGCCAGACCGACAGGAGCGGCATCTGGGTACCCATCAGCATCGGCAGGATGTAGCTGTCCTCGGGGTGCCCGAGGGAGATGATGCGCTTGTCGAGGCCGGAGTAGGGGTCGGTGTCGTCGTAGTACTTGATCGGGTCGTCGACGGCGTCGAAGGCGTCGAGGCTGTACCGGAAGTCGAGCGAGACCTCCGACATCTGGGTGGGGAACGCCCCGGGCTGATGGCAGAACGCGCAGTTACCGTGCATGTAGCCGCGGATGTCCAGATAGTACGGGTCGGTTCCCGAGACGGTGCCCTCTGGACCGGGGTCGCCGGAGAAGTAGGGTAGGAGCTGGGCCATCTCCGTGTCGCCGAGCTGGAAGTGCTCGAATCCGATGGGCCATTCCTTGCCGACGATGGCCTCGTGGCAAAGCGCGCACGATGCCTCGGACGGGATGACGTAGCTGGTGCTGTTCAGCGCCACCGTCTGGCGGCGCCCGTCCGTCAGGTAGGCATCGTCGCCGTCCCACGCGTACGTGCCGGCCAGCCAGCCGTTGGCGCCCTTCTCAAGCTCGCGTGTCTCCATCTTCTGCCCGTCCATGGTGAGGGTCTCCCAGAACCGGGTGCCGGTCGGGAACTCCCAGGCGTCCGGGTTGCTGACGTCGACGGTCGTGCCGGACGGCAGCTCCAGCAGGCGATCGGCCTCCGCGCCGTTGGACCACATCGGGTAGCGGACCGTGTAGGGGATCTGGGTGGCGGTCCCGGGGTTGCTGAAGCTTGTGGTGGAGAGTGCCGTCCCAACGGCGCCGAGCGTGGTTCGGTCCGCCCGCAGCGCGAGCTTCTGGATGCGTCCGGTCAGGTCTGCGGCGTAGATGGTGCCATCGGCGGCCTGGGCCATGCCGGTGACGTAGGGAAGGTGCCCCAGCAGCACGTCGTCTGTCCCTGCCGTCCCGTCCTCGTTGATCCGGACGCCGCGAATCCACCCGTCGTAGAACTCACCATAGAGCAGGAACGTGTCGAGGAGCCCCGCGTACCCCGTGGGCCCGGCGCGCACGCCGACGGTGATGACGTGCACGAACCCGATCTGGCCTGACCCATCGCGATCCGCGTCGACGAACTGGGGGTCGTGCTGCTCCCAGTAGCGAGTGGGGCTGTCGTACTGCCCGCTCACGTCGGGCCCTTCGATGTCCCAGTTTCCGAAGTTGTTCCCAGGGCCCGTGTAGAGATCCAACTCTTCGTAGGCGTTGAGGCCGACGTCGCCCACACAGAGTACGGCGCCGCAATCGGCCATTCGCCAGGGCTGTCGCAGCCCGATCGCGACCACACCCGGCGTCGCGAAGACGGAGTCTGTCGCCGGCGTGGGCGTCCCGTCGTCGGCGACGTCGAAGGCGAGGAGGTCCTGCGAGAGATCGGTGTCGACCTGCCCGTTGAATTGGCCGAGCGGGCCGACTCCCATGTACAAGGAGGGCGTTCCGCCGTCCGGCGAGAAGAACACGATGTCGCCGCCGGCGGCCCCGCCCACCGGGCAGTCCGCCTGTCCAAGCGCGGCCCACAGGTCCTTCTTGTTGGAGACCGCGAGTGGTGATAACGTAAGGTCGAACCGAAGGAAGGCGCAGCCATAGGTTGAAAACATGGTGCGTCCTGAAGCCTCCGAGCCCGAATCCGCGCAGGCGGGGACGAGCGCGGCGGCGGGCTGCATCTACCTTGTGGGTGCAAGTCCCATCCCGGTAGGCGCCGAAGCGCCGGGTAGCAGGCTGCCGGTCGAAGGGG
>CAIMSU010000219.1 GCA_903844155.1 uncultured Pseudomonadota bacterium
CGGTCAGCCCGGCGCAGTTCTCCCGGTTGTCCTGCCGCGTCGCGCAGACGTAGTAGTAGTAATCGGCCTTTCCCGAGCGTCCTCCGACGGTCACGCAAATGCGGCCGCCGCATGACCCGCAGCGCATCCACGGCGTGAACAGCCCGCGTTCGCCGAGCCGGATCGGATTGTGGCCGTTGCTGCCCTCGCTCTTGGCGTGCTCGCGGAGCTTGCGGATCGCCTGCACCCGAGCGAACTCGTCATCGGTGACCGCGGCGGGGTGGGCGTCACGGGCGACGATCTCGCCGTCGTACACGACATGCCCCGCGTACACCGGGCTGGTGAGGATCTGCTGGAGGTGCTTGCGATGCCAGGTGCCGCCCAGTCGCTCGCGAGGGAGATCGGCCCGGCCCGGCGGGTTGACGGCCTCGCGTGTCAGCTTCTCGGCGAGCCGCTTTCCGCCGTCCCGGCTCCTCGCAAGGCGGCGCAGGTGTTCGGCGACCCCGACGCAAGGCACACCTTCGTCTACGTGGACGATTTTGCACGTGCAATGGTGATGGTGGGCGAGAGCGCGGAGGCGATGGGTCAGACCTGGCACGCACCCTGCCCTCCGCCCCTCCGTCAGCGGGAGATGGTGGCCCTCGTCTACGCCGCGTTGGGAAAGCCCGCCCGAGTGAGCGCGATGCCGGGGGCCCTCCTCGCCATGCTCTCGTGGTTCATGCCGGTCATGAAGGAGCTCCGCGAGATGGAGTACCAGTGGCGGATGGACTACGACTTCCGGCACGACAAGTTCGATCGGGTGTTCGGCCCGGACCACGTCTCGCACGCCGCGGGTGTGGATCGCACGGTGAAGTGGTTCAGCGAGTCCAGGGCGGGTGGCTGAAGCCGGCGACGCCTGGCGCGTGCATGCGCAGCCCTCTTCGTCGCCGAGCTCGGCAACGGGCTGGACCTGCCAACCCGCCCGATTCAGCGTTGAGGAGGCGCCGTGTGTCCATGAACGGAGGGAGCGCAACGTCCTCGTCCACCGGCCCCAACCCGTGTGGCGGGCTGCACTGTTCGCTGCCGCTCACCACCCGCAACCACGGGCGAACAGGTCGTCGCCTGCGGCGTCGTAGGCCGCTGTCCAATACCCCCAGAAGTCCTGCGTCCGCGCGGCGAAGTCGGCGACGTCAGGGTCGCTGGCTGCCGCACTGGTCATCGAGTCGCCGGTCGGGTCGATCCGGCCCGAGGTCGTGCCGAGACCGGGGATCCGAGTCGACAGCCGCCCGACATCCGCGCCCTCCGCCCAGGCGTCAGCCTCGCCGTCCATGGGCAGCAGCGATGGCTGGTCGGACCAGGCCTCGACGAACGTCACCTCGCCTGCGTCGTTGAAGGTGAATTCCTCGTAGATCGGGCAGGCCTGGCCGTCGTAGTCGATCGACACGTAGCACCGACCGAACGGCTGGACCCCGAAGGCCCGGCAGTCCCGCACTGGCACCGTGGTTCCGGGGTTCGCCGCCAGCACGGCCGCGTCGACGGCAACGGTGAGGTCCCGCCCGTACCCCGTCAGCAAGAGCCACGGTGGCCACTCCCATCGGGCAACGAGATCGGCGTAGGTCGGTTCGCTCTCCGGGTCGGCGCTCGCGTCGAGGGTGTCGAAGTAGCGTTGTCCCTGCTCGACGTACGCCGTGTCGGACATTGTGGGGGACAGACACGTCGACAGCGCCCCGGGCCCGACGCACGGGTCAGTCGACGCCGGCGTTGCCGGGGCCTGACAGCCCGCGAGCATGAGTACCGTTGAAGCGGCAAACTGGTGGACGTGCATGGGCTTGCTTAGCCGGTCCGCCGGTCACCGTCCGGCCGACCCCGCCAACGGGTCCGGGTGGGAACGCCGGGCAGCGCGCGTGCCCCGATTCCCGGCGCCGGTGGCGCATGGCTCGTGCATGCGCAATACTCCGAGGATGGAGTCCAACCCCTGGCTCGCGATCCCCGAAGCCGACCGCGCCGCCTGGACCGCGTTCCGGAAGGCCGCGGTGGGTATCCTTGCCGAGCTCGACGCGGCCCTCGAGGCCGAAGGCGGCATCGGATACTCCGAGTTCGACGCGCTGATCCAGCTCTCGTGCGCGTCGGATGGGTCGCTGCGAATGGCCGACCTGGCGCGGGGGATCTCGCGGAGCCCCAGCGCCGCCACTCGGCTCGTCGGCCGTCTCGAACGACTGGGGCTCGTTCGCCGCACAAGTATTTCCCGTACTGAGGTGCGGGTCGAACTCACAGATCAGGGACGGGGGTCGATCGAGCGGCTCGCACCCTCGCATCTCGTGGAGGTGCGCCGGCTGTTCTGGGCGCCGCTCAACGCCCGGGACCGCCGCCAGATGGGCGTCCTCGCCAGCATCCTCCTCGACCACCTCCGCGCCGAGCGCTGAGGCCGCTACCCGCTCAGGCGAGCCGGGTCACGTCGTCCCAGGTTCCGAGGCAGATGACCTCTCCTCGCTGCTGCCCATGGGCAACGCCGACAAACGCCGCGCCGAGCGCGAGCGTGTCCTTCTCCGTCGCCATTCCGAAGTGATTGGTGTTCTTCCCGATGCGGGCGACGCCGAAGTGGATGCACAGGGTGTTCACCCGAACCTCGTCCTGGAGGCTCTCGGCAGCAAGGCCGTGCGTGAGCGCGTTGACCGCGCCGTTCTTGAGCGCCGCGAGCCACATGTTCTGGACGTTGGGCACGAAGGGAGGGAGCCCGTGGGCCAGACCGCCGCTGACCATGGTGTAGGAGGAGCCGGGCCGCTTCTTCAGCTCGGGCAGGAACGCTTGGGCGACGTGGATCGTGTTGAACAGGCCGTCCTCCAGCGACTGCCGCACGAGCCCGATCGGCGTGACCGTCGCAGCCTGGGCGAAGGTGATGAAGCCGACCCCCGAGACGACGTGATCGATGGCCCGATCGCCAAGAGCCTCCCGCACCGCGTCGCGTGAGCGCACGGCGTCCGCGTCATCGCGAAAATCTCCTTCCACACCGATGAAGCGGTCGGAGGCACCGATGCCGAGCTCCGCCCGGAGTGCGTCGAGCTTCGCATGGCTGCGCGAGATCCCGAGCACGGTCGCGCCGGCGTTCAGGAACGCGCGGGTCGCCCCTGAACCGACATCCCCTGTGGCGCCCGCGATGACGACGACGTTGTTCTTCAAGGACATGAATCTCTCCGGAAACGAGGGGAAAGCAGGGCCCTGCGCCAGCTCCGTACTCGTGCACGCACAATAGTAATGCTATTGCATGTGCACCGTCAACCGACTACTTGACCAGCGACAAGCCTGCACGACCGACCACCGGAACCGTCGCCTTGGAGTCCGATGCACCTTCTCGAACCCACCCCTCTGGGCAACCTTGCGCTCGCCAACCGGGTGGTGATGGCCCCGATGACCCGCTCCCGCGCCGATGCGAACGGCGTCGTCGGGGACATGACGGTGGCCTACTACGTGCAGCGCGCCACGGCGGGCCTCCTCGTGTCGGAGGGCACGAACATCTCACCGGATGCGCTGGGGAGCCCGCTGACCCCTGGGATCTACAGCCCCGAGCAGATCGTCGCCTGGCGCCGGGTCACCGACGCGGTGCACGCGGCGAACGGCGTCCTCTTCCTCCAGCTCTGGCACACCGGGCGGGTCGGGCACTCGCTGGTTCGCGGTGGCGCCTTGCCGGTCGCGCCGTCTGCGGTCGCCATCCCCGGCCAGAAGCACTTCACCATGCAGGGCCCGATGGAGTACGAGGTGCCCCACGCGTTGACGACGGACGAGGTCCAACACACGGTCCTCGACTACGAAGCCGCGGCCCAAAACGCCCGGGAGGCCGGCTTTGACGGCGTGGAGCTCCACGGTGCCTTCGGCTACCTGCCGAACCAGTTCCTCGTCGACGCGTCCAACCGCCGCACCGATCGGTACGGCGGCACCGTCGAGAACCGCTCGCGGTTCGTGATCGACGTGATGGAGCGCCTCGTGGCGGTCTGGGGCTCGGACCGCGTCGGCATCAAGCTCTCCCCGACCATCCCGTTCAACGGCATGACCGACTCCGACCCCCTGGCAACCTTCGGGTACCTCATCAATCAGCTCAACGCGCTGCCGCTGGCCTACGTCCACCTGATGAAGGCGCTCTTCCCGCTCGACGCGTTCCCGACCTGGCCCAAGGACGCGATCGCGACCTTCGGGCCCATGGTCCGCAACCGGTTGATGGTCAACGGCGGCTACACGCGCGACACGGCGGAGGCGGCCCTCGGCGGCGGCGCGGAGCTGGTCTCCTTCGGAGCGCCCTACATCGCCAACCCCGACCTCGTCCGACGCTTCGGGCTCGGCTCGGCCCTGGCGGCGCCCGACCGGGCGACCATGTACGGGGGCGGGGTGCACGGCTACATCGACTATCCGGCGTTGCCGGCAGATACGACAGAGAGGAGCTGAAGAACATGGCGAACAAGTCTTCGATGAGCGGGTTCCC
The DNA here is from genome assembly GCA_903844155.1 of uncultured Pseudomonadota bacterium. Taxonomy (GTDB): domain Bacteria; phylum Myxococcota_A; class UBA796; order UBA796; family SXON01; genus CAIUMM01. The sequence goes on from CAIMSU010000219.1 coordinate 4,430, forward strand.
CGACAAGAGCGTCACGCTGACGCCCCTGGCCGCCACGGCCCTCGACCTTCACGGCAAGACCTTCGTCGTGGTCGGCGGTACCGACGGTCTGGGTCGCGCGATTGCGAAGCTCGCGGCGTCCCGCGGCGCAGCCGTGACCGTGGTGGGCCGGACCTTCCGTGACGAAGGCGTGTCCGGCGTGTCCTTCGTCAAGGCCGACCTGTCGTCGCTCCGAACCGCAGCGCACCTCGGGAGGGAGCTCGCGGTGGAGAGCGCAGACGTGGTGCTGTTCACCGCGGGGATCATGGCGGCGAAGCAGCGAGAGGCCACGGCAGAGGGCATCGAGCGCGACCTCGCCATCAGCTACCTCAATCGTTTCGTGATGACGCGGGAGCTGGCGCCGCGCCTCGGCGTCCGACGTCCCGCGGGGGCACCGCCGCCGCGCGTGTTCGCGATGGGCTTTCCCGGCACCGGACAGCTCGGAGACCCCGATGATCTCAACGCCGAGAAGGGCTACGATGCGTTCAAGGTCCACATGAACACCGTGGCCGGGAACGAGGCGCTGGTGCTCGAGGGAGCGCGGCGGTGGCCGCAGGTACGCTTCTTCGGGCTCAATCCGGGCCTCATCAAGACGAACATCCGCGCGAACTTCCTCGGTGAGGGCAGCGCGACCCACCGGGTGGCGGAATTCTTCATCGGCCTGTTCATGACCAGCCCCGAACGCTACGCCGAGCGGATCCTCCCGGTCATCTTCGCGCCGGAGCTCGACAGCCACAACGCCCGGATGTTCGGCCAGAAGGGCAACCCGATCCTCCCGACCGACGGGATGTCGCCCGAGCAGGTGGCGCGCCTGATCGGGGCGTCCGAGCGCCTCGCAGATCCCGTCGTCCGGGGCTGACGGCCCGCTACTTCGCCGGCACGTAGTCGAAGCCGCCCGCGGGGAACGTCAGCAGGAGCACGCACTCGGAGGGCCCGAGGCAGCGATCGTAGTGGTACTGCATGCCCGGCTGGTACCACCAGGCCCCGGCAGAGAGCGGCGTTGCAGCAGCCTCAGCGGTCGCCCCGTGCCCCGGGGTGCCGCTGACCACCACCCCGTAGTAGTCATGGGTGTGCGCGTGCTGCGGGGAGGCGGATCCGGCGGGGAACTTCATGAAGAAGCTCGTCGGCCCGTTGCGCAGATCGCCCTGGATCACGGCGATCTGGACTCCGGCGGGGCTCTTCGGGTCCAGCGGCGTCCAGGAGACAGCCGAGACCGAGGTGACACTCGCAATCGGAGGGTCAGCCGCTCGGGCGTCGGACAGCGACAGGAGGGCCAAGGTGCAGAACAGGGTACGCATGAGAATCGTCTTGGCTCCGGGATCCCACTTATCTCGGCTCATCCCCTACGGCCAGTACGACCCCTCCGTGCCCGCCTCCGCCCTGCTGCACGCGCATCCTCCACGGCCTCCAGAACGCGGCCGGTCCCCCCGTGGGGGACGGCGCGGCGTAGACCGGAGAGCGCAGCGGCGGGTTCACGGGGGTGAACGCCGGCAGACGCGCAGGACCGGGGGCGGTGCCGTGGAG
>CAIMSU010000220.1 GCA_903844155.1 uncultured Pseudomonadota bacterium
CCGTCGTCTACCTGTCCGAAGCTGCCCCACGAAGACCGTTGGAAAGCCGTGTGCGGGAAAACCGCAAGCACGGTTTGAATGGGGGCTTTTTGAAACAAGCCGGCAAAACGCCGGTATTGCGCTAAGAGTCTACCTATGCCGTCCGCCGCCCGCGCCCTGCCTGCCGCGACCCGCCCGCCCTGCGCGGGCCTCTGGGACACGCCGATGGTGCAGGTGAACGGCGATGTGACCGTGTGTTGCCTCGACGAGCACCTCGAAAACAAGATCGGCAACGTGAACGTCACGCCTCTGGCGGACTTGTGGACGGGGGAGGTCATCGAGCGGTGGCGTCGCGCGCATGTCGAGGGCCGGTTTGCGGACTCGGGGCCGTACTGCACGCGGTGCAACTGGCGCAGCGCGGGTGGCCTGTCGCCGGAGCGGGTGGCGGCGTGGCGGGCAGGGGTGTCCAGGGCATGACCAGCGCTATCCGGACCGAGAAGCTGGGGAAGACGTACTACTCCGGCTTTCTCCGCATCCCGTACGTGGCGCTGCAGGAGGTGGACCTGGACGTGCCGGAGGGGTCGAGCTTCGGGTTTGTCGGGGCGAACGGCGCGGGAAAGACGACGACGATCAAGGCGTTGATGGGCCTGCAGCGCCCCACGGCGGGGGGTGCCTGGATTCACGGGGTCTCCATCCTCGACCCGGCGGCCCGAGCGCGCGTCGGCTTCCTCCCCGAGCGCCCGTATTTCTACGAGCACCTCTCGGCGGCGGAATTCCTCGACTTCTACGCCCGTCTCACGGACGTGCCGGCCTCTGAGCGCGCCCCGCGCATCACCCGCCTGCTGGAGCGCGTCGACCTCCTGCGCTTCCGTGACGTTCCGCTCGGCAAGTTCTCCAAGGGCATGCTGCAGCGCGCGGGCCTGGCTCAGGCGCTGATCGCCGAGCCCGACCTCCTGGTGCTTGACGAGCCGATGAGCGGCCTCGATCCGATCGGCCGCGCGCTGGTGCGGGACCTGATCCTGCAGGAGCGAAAGGCAGGTAGAACGGTGTTCTTCAGCTCCCACATCCTCGCCGATGTGGAGGCGATCTGCGATCACGTGGCGATGGTGGACCGGGGCCGACTCGTGCGCCAGGGCCGGGTCAGCGAGCTGCTGGAGGGGGCGACGCTCCACGTGGAGGTGGTTGTGCGTCGAGGGGACGTGGTCGAGACCCGCCGCGTGCCGCCCGCCGAGAGCGACGCCGCCATCGACGCCGCGAGGCGGGACGGTTGGACCATCGTCTCCATGCATTCGGTCACCAAGAGCCTGGAGCAGGTTCTTTTGGGCGACGTCGACCGCAGCCGACCGCTCGAGACCAAGCGCCTGGGGGTGCTCGCGTGACCCGTGCGCTCAAGCGGATCCAGGCGGTGGCCGCCAACACCTTCCGGGAGGCGGTGCGGGACAAGGTGCTGTACAGCATCCTGTTTTTTGCGGCGTTGTTCCTGCTGGCAGCGCTTGCGAGCCGGGAGGTCGCGCTAGGCGACCGCGAAAAGGTCGTGCGCGGTGTCGGCCTTGGCGGGATCTCGGTGGTCGGGGCGATCATCGCCATCTTCCTGGGCGTCGGGCTGGTCTACAAGGAGATCGAGCGAAAGACGATCTACACGCTGGCGTCCAAGCCGGTGCCGCGCTGGCAGATCCTGCTTGGCAAGTACTTCGGCCTCTGGGCGACGCTCGCGGTCGAGGTTGGCATCCTGACGGCGATGTACACACTCATCATTGGCATCGAGCAAGGGTGGCCGGGCTCGGGTGTGTATGTCGCGATGGGGATGCTGATGCTGGAATTGACGCTCGTGACGGCGTTTGCGACGTTGTTCTCCACGTTTGCCTCACCGCTCTCCGCCAGCGCGTACACGCTGTGTGTGTACGTGATCGGGCACTTCGCCGACGACCTGTACACCTTCGGAAAGGCGAGTGACAACGAGGCGTTCAAGCAGATGACCCTGGTGCTGTACCGGATCGTCCCCAACCTCGGTATGTTCAATGTCCGGACGGAGGCCGTGCATGGCGTACCGATTCCCGGCAGCGAGATCGCCTGGGCGACGGCCTACGCGCTTGGCTACACGACCGCGGTTTTGGCGCTTGCGATGGTGATTTTCGAGCGACGGGACTTCAAGTGAGCTCCCCGGGCCCGGTCCGCATGGCGGACCTGGCCGCGCGTCATGCGCGGGTGGCTGCGGCTGTCGAGGCCGCTGTGTTGGAGGTGCTACGCTCGGGTCGGTATGTGGGCGGTCCGGTCGTCGACCGGGCGATGACGGCGGTGGCCGCCCATTTTGGCTGGGCGCGAGCGGTCGGCGTGAACAGCGGGACGGACGCCCTGGTCTACGCGTTGCAGGCCGTCGGCGTGCGAGCGGGCGACGAGGTCATCGTTCCGGCAGTCACGTTCTTTGCGAGCGCGGGTGCAGTGTGTCGCATCGGCGCGCGCCCGGTGATCGCGGATGTCCGCGTGGGTCTTCCCTTGCTCGATCCATCCGATCTGCCGATCACGTCGCGGACGCGCGCAGTCATGGCCGTTCACCTGTACGGCGAGCACTGCGCGTTGCCAACCCTGCCCGTGCCCATCGTCGACGATTCGGCGCAAACCGCGGGCGCCGATCCCCCATGTCGAACGGGCGAGATCGCCGCAGTCAGCTTCTACCCGACAAAAACGCTTGGCGCGGCCGGTGATGGTGGCTGTGTGTTGACGGATTCCGAGGAAGTAGCTGGGAAGCTACGTCTGCTCACCCACCACGGAATGGCGACACACTACATCGCGGACCAGGTCGACGGGGTCGTCGGCGCCAACAGCCGACTCGACGCGATCCAGGCTGCGATCGTCCACGCGCACCTCGCGGATCTACCCGCGCGCGTGCAGGCGCGTCGGCGGAACGCCGCGATCTACGACGCGGAGCTACCGGCGGCGATCGAGCGGATTCCGCGATCCGCCGGCCACCCGGTACACCAGTACGTGCTGCTGCTGCCGCCGGGTGCTGACCGCGAGCGGATCGTCGGCCGGATGAAGGAAGCGGGCGTAGAAACAGCCATCTACTATCCACGGCCGTTGTCGGCACAGCCAGCGCTGGCCGAGTTTGCCCGCCCGACCCCGCGCGCGGACGCGTTCTGCGCACGCTGTCTGGCGCTGCCGGTGCACGAGGGGCTCACGGAGGGGGAGATCGGGCGGGTGATTGCCGGGATCCGGACAGCGCTTCCGGTACTCGGATGACCCCGCTCGACCTCGACGACTTCGGCGCGTCACGCACCTCGCCCGGGCGCACGGCACCTGGTTCTACTCCGGCGCCACCGCGATCGAGCCGGCGCCTACGGCCCCTTCGTGAGCGTTCCCGTCTTCCCGTCCGTCCCGGTCACGGTCGCCGTGGTCCCGCTGATCGTGACCCGCTGCAGCGTGCCCTGCCCGGCGGGCTTCCCGTCCACGAACAGGCCGGTGAACAGGACCATGGCGTCGCCGTCCGGGCCGAGCACGCGGTAGTGCCCGTCGATCCCGGGAGAGTCGCCGCCGTCGGTGGTTTTTGTGACCTGGTGGACGGTGCCGTCGGGCTTGTAGGTGGTCTCGCTGCGGGTCGTCGTGCTGTAGGTTTTCGTCCAGGTGCCGTGCAGCGCGGTGGCCGTGGCGGAGCGGTCAACGCCAGCCCGGCAGGTCAGCGTGTCGGTCTTGCTCTTCAGGATCGCCGCGTCCTGGCCGAGGAAGATGACGTCGTGGGTCTCGTGCTTCCCGTCCGCCTTGGCCTCGTCGATGGTGAGCGTGCCGTTGCCTTCGGAGACCACGGTGTAGGGGTGGGGCTGCCCGGCCGCCACGTACCCGTCGGCGGAGACGGTCATCAGGGGTTTGCCCGGCGCCGCGCAGAACTCCCAGGTGCCGACCCACGTCTTTGCCAACGACACCGACGCGGTCACCGGGGCCGTAGGCACGGCGGGAACCGGCGCGCCTGGGGGTTTCGAGGCCGGTGGGCCGGAGCCGCAGCCGAGGGTCAAAAGCGCGAGGCTCGGAAGGAGGATGCGCATGGGGCGGCCAGGAAGGCGCGCGTTCTATAGGCAGCGCGAGGGGTGCGCTACCGGTGTCACACCGCGCCGGCGGTCCCGGTTAGCGCCATTTCCACCGACTTTGTGAGCTCCGTGCCGTCCCCGTTCGTCGTCGTGGCCTCGAGGTGGACGGTCTTTCCCTTGTAGCCGGCGGGAAGCGTGAACTTGTAGGTCCCGGCGACGTACTCCTTGCCAGCCGCGATCGTGCCGAACTTGGGCATGGGCCCCATGCGCGACATCATGTCCAGCTCCTGCGGCCGCGTCAGGACCGCGTCGAGCGCGCTCCCATCGATGCTGGCGCTCACGTAGGTGCCCGGGTTGTGGCCGTAGGCTTCGGCGATGGTGGCGGACTTGCTACCGGTGTTGACGAGCGTGAGGGTGGCGACGAGGACGCCGTCCTGCACGCTGAGCTTCCATTTTTCGGCCAGGGAGGGCGCGGGCGATGCCGCTGCGGCGTTCTCTGTGGTGTAGGTGTCCGGGGTCGCCGCCACGGCGGGGTTCATGGCGGCGAGGAGCAGGGAGGCGAAGGTCAGCGAGGAGAGGGTCACGGGGCTCCGAGGTGTGGATCGACCGACAACAGACGCGGGATAGGGTTCCCGCATTCATGCCCCGAACCCAGAAATCCGCGCTCGCTGACGGACTCTTGACCTTCGGCGCGCGCACGCTCGTCGACGAGGACGGCCGTCCCGTCGCTGAGATCGCCTCCCCCCTCTACAGGACCGTGCAGACGGATCTCGTACGTTGCCCCTACCCGGATGCGCGCGCGGGCGGTGAGATGAACCGGTCGGCGCTGCGCCAGATGTCGGCGTCCTGGCCCGAGCTGCTCGCAGCGTTCTCGGCGATGGCCGGGCCGGATCCGACCGTGGCGGACGCCTGGGCGGCTGCTGCGACGGGGATCTCCCTGCCGCTGCTCGCGACGCAGCCCGTTCCGCGCGTGACCGCCGCGCTCTTCAAGGCCTGCCTCGGGCTCTCGCAGGTGTTCGGCGCGATGCTCCTGACTGCCGACGGCGTCGCCGACCTGCCCCTGACCGCGCTGGGCGATGCCGCGGGGTTCTTCACAGCGTTGGACGAGGGCAAGTGGCTCATCGGCGCCCAGCAGGTGTGCGCGGGGACCCGGCCGATGTTCGAGGCGGTGTTCGACGCGCTCGTGGGGCGTAGGGCGCCGGAGGGCGTTTGTCCGCGGGACCTGGCTTCGGCGATTGATGGGCTTGGACGTCGCCCCGCGGCGATCATCGGCCTCCATGTGGCGCATCTGTGTGCGCTGCAGGCCCGCGCGGGGGCGGGTGAAGGCGGGTTTGAGCGGGTGGAGCACCCGTGGCTACGCGCTGTCTACGCGGTGCCGGATCGACCGCCGGGGCATGCGCTTCGGCTGTTTGCAACGGGGCGGGCTCCACAAGCTGTGGTCGAGTACCTCAACCCGCTCGCGCCGGACCTGGAAGCACGCTTTTCCTGGTGTCTGTCGCTCAGCGCGGGGTGACGCCGCGGGCGCCGCCCACCGCGAGTAAGCCCGCGCGCCCTCCCACCGCCCACGCGGCCGCCGCGATGCGGAGCAGTCGCCCAAAGGAGCCCGCGAGCGTGCCCAACGCCCCGGCCCGCTCAGCGCCTTGAGAGTCGGATCCCCAACATCGTCTGCTTCAACGTGGGGTCCAGGCTCGCGCGGTAGGCCACGCGCGCGTAGGACGGGTAGTGGCTCCAGTCGCCGCCGCGGATCGTGCGGATCGTGCCGGTGTCCGCGCCAACGGGGTCGGTCACGGGGTCCGTGGTGATGGTGCCGTACCAATCGCCGGTCCACTCCCAGACGTTCCCGCTCATGTCGTAGAGATTACAGGCGTTCGGCGCCAGCAGTCCCACGGTCTCCTCGCTCGTCGCCCCGAAGTCCTGCGTCCAGGCCACGTCGTCCGCCGTCGCCGAGCCGCTCCATTCGAGGTCCTCGCCGCACCGTGCCGCGCCCTCCCACTCGGCCTCGGTCAGGAACCGGTACCCGCCGCAGGCGTAGGGGTCGGCGACGGGCTCGCAGGCCACTGTCGATCCGCTGCCCGCACACGTGTAGCAGGCGTCGAGGGCGTCGGCGGCTGACAACGCGTTGGCGTAGGCGGCGCCCTCGCTGAACGTGAGGTTCTCGACAGGGTAGCTGTCGTCGACGGCGAACGACGGATTGTACCCCATGACGGCCGAGAACTCCGCCTGCGTCACCTCGTATTGGCCGACCCAGCGGTCTGCCGAGAGCGTGACGGTGTGGACGGTCTCGCCAAACGGCCCGCAGGTTCCGGCGCCGGCGGTGCAGCCCATGTCGAACGTGCTCGCGCAGACGTGCACGTACGACGCGCCGCCGAGCGTCTCCGTCTCGCCGTTCAGGCAGGGCGCCACGAGGATGGTGACGGCTGCGGAGACGGCCTCCGTGGTGTTCACGCCGTCAGACGCCGTGACTCCGCACGTCCACACGTCGCCGACGGTGGTGCTGGCGGCGGGGACAGTGTCGGTGGTCACGCCGCCGTCCAGCCCGTTCACCACCCAGGTGTACGCGTAGGTGATGGCGACGCCTTCGGGGTCGGTCGACGGGGTGACGATGTTGCAGATGAGGTCGTCGCGATCGGTCGGGGCGGCGGGTGAGATCGCGACATCGAACGCGGCGGGCGGCTGGTTGGTGACGCTGTCGCCGGTTCCGGAGTCGCCGGGCTGGCTGTCGGCCTGGCTGTCGGACGCCGTGGTGTCGACAGACGGGCTGTCGCAGGCGGTCTTGCCGCCGCTGCACGCGGCGAGGAGGGTGAGGGTGGTTCCAAGGAGTGCGAGGCGCAAGTAGAAGCTCCGATCTGGCACGATGTAGTCGTCAGGACGGGTCGTGGCAAGCGGGGCACGGGCTTCAGGCGAACTGCCGCTCCACCAGCCGTTTGTAGGCTCCGTCGCGCGCCACCAGCTCGTCGTGCCGCCCGGCCTCGATCACGTGGCCGTCGTCGACGACCGCGACGGTGTCGGCGTCGCGCACGGTGGAGAGGCGGTGGGCGATGACGAGCACGGTGCGCCCGATCATCAGCCGCTCCAGGGCCTCCTGCACCAGGTGCTCGCTCTCGGAGTCGAGCGCGCTCGTCGCCTCGTCCAGCACCAGGATGCGCGGATCCTTGAGGATCGCCCGCGCGATCGCGATGCGCTGCTTCTGCCCGCCTGAGAGTCGGACGCCGCGCTCGCCGACCAGCGTCGCGTAGCCCTCCGGGAACGTCTCGATGAAATTGTGGGCGTTCGCCGCCTTCGCCGCCGCGACCACCTCACCGTGCGTGGCCGTCATCCGTCCGTACCGGATGTTCTCCTCGATGGAACAGGCAAAAAGCACGGGCTCCTGCGAGACGGTGCCGATCTGCTCGCGGAGCCAGTGCGTGTCGAGCGAGCGGAGGTCCGCGCCGTCGAGGGTGACAGCGCCCGCGGTGGGGTCGTAGAACCGGGCGATCAGGCCAGCGACCGTGCTCTTGCCGGCGCCGGAGGGGCCGACGAGCGCGAGGATCTTTCCAGGTTCCAGCACCAATTCCATCTTCTTCATCACCGGCGCGTCCGGCCGGGTGGGGTAGGCGAAGTCGACGTTGTCGAGGACGATCCGGCCGCTGACGTTCACGGGGCGCTCGCCGCCGCGGCCCTCGCCGACGGGCACGCGGTCGATGAGCTCGAACACCCGCGTGCTGGCGCCTAGCGCCCGGTTGAAGTCGGCGTACAAGCTCGACAGCGCGCCAAGCGAGAAGCCGAGGATGATCGTGTAGAGCATGAACGAGTTCAGGTCGCCCAGCGAGAGCGTCCCGTCGATGACCTCGTTCCCGCCGTACCAGAGCACCAGGGCGACCGCGCCGAAGCCCGCAAAGCCCATCGCCCCCTGGAACGTGCCATACGTGAGCGCGAGCCGTCGGCCCATGTCATAGGCGACGTTCACCTTGGTGCTGTACCGCGTCGTCTCAAACTCCTCGCGTGCAAAGCTGCGAACCGTGCGGATGTTCCCCAGCGTCTCCTCGGCGACCTCGCTCGCGGACGCCAGCGCGTCCTGCGTCGTCTTCGACAGCGACCGGACCCGCCGCGCGAACAGCATCGACCCGATCGCGACGAAGGGGACGACGCCGAGCATCACCAGCGTGAGCTGCCAGCTCGTCCACACGAGGATCGCCAGGCTGCCAAGCGCCTGCACGGCAAAACGCAGCGCCATGGAGATGTTCACGGTCACGCCGTTCTGGATGACGTTCGTGTCGCTCGCGAGCCGATTGAGCAGCTCGCCCGTGCGTTGTGCGTCAAAGAAGCCGATCTCCTGCTCGATGATCCGGTTGTAGAGGTCGCGCCGCAGCCGGGCGACGACGCGCTCCCCGGCGAGCGTGTAGAGCCAGGAGCGCAGAAAGCCGAACATCCCGACGAACACGAACAGGACGAGCATCTCCTCGACCGTCGTCTTCAAGACCTCGCGCCCGTTCGGCTGGTTCACGGCGTCCGTCAGGATCTTCACGCCCTGCGGCCCGACGAGCGAGAGTGACGAGCCCAGGAGCAGTGCTACTGTCGCGATCGTCAGCATCCCGGCTTCGGGGCGAGCGAGCGAGAACAGGCGACCCCAGGAAGTGCGCTGGGCGCCGGCATCGTCGTGGGGGACGGCGGCGACGGGGGTGAACAACGGAGGCGCCGAGATCGGGGCGGCAGCGGCGGAGGGGGCGGCGGTGGGCGGCATGGCGGGAAGGTTTCACACCGAAACGGCGGTTGCCAGCCCTACGACGGTGTGAACGCGAACGGGTAGGTCGCCGTGATGCCAGCGTCCGAGCTCGCAGCTGGGAAGGTGATGTGGCTCAACAGCCCGGCGATGCAGCTCTCCACCGTGCCGTGCGAGAATGACGTGCTATCGAGGTGCAACGCGGTGACCTGCCCGCGCGTGCCGATCGTGAACGTGTAGACCACCTCGCCTGCCAGCGCGTGGTCGTGCGCCAATTCGCGGCTGTAGCAATACCGGATCTCCGTGAGCTGCGCGGTGATCGCCTTGCCGAGGGTGTGGTCGTCCGCGCGGCCGCCCAGGGTGCCTCCGGGTACCGTGACGACGGGCGGAGGCGCGCTGCTGCAGCATTCGTGCTCGTAGGCGTCTGCGGCGGCTTTTGCGAAGCCGGGGTCATCATTGGGGGAGGCGCCGAGGTCCGAGCCCGTGGCGCCGGGAAGGTCGAGCACCCAGGGCCCGCCGCTGCCGCGGACGATCAGCGCGGGGTGGACGACGCTGGCGGGTGTCCAGGCCAGGGGCACGGTGAGATGGCCGCGGGCAGACAGCGTTTGTGGGGCGATGGCGGTGGAGACCCGGATCGCGCCAATCGTGTCGACGGCGGTCAGGGCGAGGCTGCCGGAAGGAGCGTTGAGGAGGGTGACGATGCCGGAGCCGGCGTGCAGGAGGTCGCCGAGGGCAGCGTCGAGGGTGAGGGGGATGGGCATGGGGACACGCTAATTCAGGGCGCCCGGTCCAGCCGGTACGGCCACGCAGCGCGAGTCGGGCGGCACGCAGACCGGCTGGGATACATGGCTTCGCATGCACGCATACCGCCTGTCTCACCGCTCCTTCGCCGTGTCTGCGCTCCTCCTGGCGGGCGCATGCACCGGCAAGCACGGCGACGTGGCCCGCTCGGACAGCGCGGCTGACAGCGCCGCCGACTCGGGGTTCACGCCCCCTTGCTCTGGCGGCGCCTGGGGCGACATCGACCCCGCCGTCGTCGCGACCGCCCTGCACGTCTCGGCCGGCGCCGCCGCCGGGGGCGATGGCTCCGAGGCGCTGCCGTTCCAGAGCATCGATGACGCCGTCACAGCGTCGCGCGCGGATGGGGCGACGAAGGTGATCGTGATCTGGCCGGGCTCGTACCCGTCGTCCCTCGACCTCGGGAGCCTGCATGGGGACGACGGCTTGCAGCTGGAGGGCTGCAGCGCGGGCGAGGTCAGCCTGACCGGCTCGGACGCCAGCCTCCCCATCCTCAAGATCTCGGGCGGGAGCGGGCTCGGCGTTCGTGGGCTGACGCTCGCGGGCGGTCATCGCGGGCTATGGGTCTGGGAGGGCGCCTCCGTGACCGTCGACGATGTGCACGCCGCCAGCAACGCCGTGCTCGGCGTGGTCATCGACGGGGCAGGCACCCAGGCGACGATGACGAACCTGGTCATCTCGGACCCCTCGGCGAGCAGCGGCTTCGGGGGCTACGGGCTGGCCGTCCGGAACGCGGTCGTCAGCGCGACGAATGTGACCGTGAGCGGGGCAACCGAGGAGGGCATCCTCGTCGACGGCGACACAGCCAGCATCTCCCTTTCCACGGTCGCCGTGACGAACACGGCGGCGCGCGGCTCAGACGGCGAGTACGGGCGCGGCATCACGATCCAGAATCTCGCCAGCGCGAGCATCACCGACGGAACGTTCACCGGCAACCACGACGCGGGCATCTTCGGCCTTGGCGCAGCCCTTCTGGACATCCTCCGCGCGCAGGTGGATGGCACGCTCCCGTCGTCGCTTCCCGCTTCTGAAGACACCAGCGGCGATGGCATCGTCGCCTCGGACCGACCCGAAGGCGAGCCCTACGCCACGACATATTTTTCGTCGTCGATCCAGGATGTCTCTGTGTCCGGATCGTCGCGTGCCGGCGTCCTGCTCTCGGGTGACGGCCTCGGGGTCTCGCTGGCCGGGACGAACCCGATCGCCGCGTCCACGTCGGATCCGTCGGCGGGATCGGCGGCGGACGGTGGGGGCTTGCCGCTCGTCCAGGCCGGCGCACGGGTCTCGGGCGGGGACGTGTTCGCCATGTCGACCCCGCTCGCGATCCAGTCCGTGGCGGCGGCCCTGGACGGGCTCAGCCCCTGAGGGCCTGCACCCGCAAGAGGAGCTGACCGTACTCGGTGGTGGGCTTGATGGTGAGCTGCATCGCGATGGTGGTCGCCTCCTCGAGCGCGGCGTCGGCGAGCCGCTCGTCGCCGCGCAGGTGGTGCACCTCCACCCAGCCGCAGAGCACCTTTCCCAGCTCGAGCAGGTCGCCAACGGGCCGGAGGATGGCCTCCGCGGCGGTGAGCGCGTCGGCTGCCTCGCCCAGCCGGCCCCGACGGACCGCGAGCATGGCGATGCTCCCCAGGGTGAGCGCTTCAAAGCGGCGGTTTCCGATGTCGCGCAGGATCGACAGCGCCGCGTGCAACGCGTCCTGCGCCTCGTCCAGCCGGCCCAGCAGGACGAGCCGCTCGCCGTAGTTCCAGAGCGTCACCCCCTCGCCCCGGCGGTTTCCGACCTCGCGGTGGATCGCCAGGGCCGCCTGGTAGTCACTACAGGCGTCTTCGGGCCGGTGTGACTCCCCGTTGAGGATCGCGAGGTTCCCGAGGACCACGCCTTCGTTGACCCGGTTTCCGACCTCGCGGTGGATCGCCAGCGCGCGCGTGTACTGCTCCCGCGCGAGGCCGAACCGTCCCTGCCTGCGGTTCACGATCGCGAGGTTTCCGAGGGCGATCCCCTCGCCCACGCGATCGTGGATGTGCTCGTGCGTGGACAGAGCGCGCGTCTGCAGCACCTCCGCCTCCGCCATCCGACCGGCTTCCATGCCTAGCAGGCCGAGGTTGCCGAGCACCACGGCCTCCCCCTGGGCATCCGCTGCCGTGACGTACAGCGCCAGCGCGGCATCGAGATCGAGGCGCGCCGCCGCCACGTTCCCGGCCATGCGATGAGCGAGCCCCGCGACACGGTGGACGCGCGCGCGGTCGGTCGCCGAAAGCGTCGCGAGGCCAAGGACGGCGGTCGCCAGACCCACCGCTTCGACTGCCGGTCCGCGCTGCGCGTAGACCACCCAGGCGGCCCGGCACGTGGCAGCGGCAGCGGGCCCATCGTGTCGGCCCAACGCGCGTCGGCACGCGGTCAGGATGTTCTGCGTCTCGGCGCCGAGCGCGCGACGCCGGGTCACCCCGCCGTGCGTGTCGAGCGCGGCCACAGCAGCCTCCGACCCGAGCGCCGCGAAGTAGTCGCCGTGCCGCCTGGTCGTCTGGACGTCACCGCACCGCCCGGCCATCGCAGTGAGCTTCTCCAGCGCATATTCCTGGATGTTCCGGTACATTCCGAACCGCGGCTCTGCGGTCTGGGCCCGGTCGAGATCCACGCGAACCAGACTCTTGTCCGCCAGCGCGGAGACCACGTCCAGCACAAAGGCAGTCTCGTCCGTCGGCCGCACCACCGCTTCGGCGGCATCCATCAGAAAGCCGCAAGCTGCGCGAGCGCCTCCTGCTCGGTTGGCGAGAGCATGTTCCAGGACCAGTCGATCGCCGCGCGCAGCGTGCCTTGCCGGACCGAGCCGGGGCGTGCGCTCGCCAGGACCCGGAACCGCTCCTTGAGCCGTTCGCGGAGCTGCGCCGGGGAAAGCACCCGAATTCGCGCGGCCGCCAGCTCGATGGCGAGGGGCAGCCGGTCCAGCGTCTGGACGATGGCGAGGACGTCCTCGCGGTTGGTCGGGCCCACGGCGAAGTCCAACTGCAGGCCCCTCGCCCGGGCTTCGAACAGCGCGATGGCCTCGTGCTCGTCGAGGGGCCCGAGCGGTACGACCTGCTCGCCCGCGACGGCGAGGCGCTCCCTGGATGTCGCGAGGAACGTGGCCCTTGGCGCTGCGTCGAGCCAACGGGCCACGGTGGTGGACGCGTGCTGAACCACCTGTTCGAAATTGTCGAGGATGATGAGGCAGTCTCCTCGACCAGCGATGGCGTGGGCGAGCTGCACGACGGGGTCCTGGCTGTCGGGCGGCACGTTGAGCGCGAGCGCGACGGCGGAGGCGAGGCTCGGAAGGTCGGTCGCGGCGGCCAGATCGCAGAAGTAGACGGCAGACGGGGTCCCCGCCCCGGTCTCGTCCAATGCCGCCTCTGCTGCAAAGCGGCGGACCAGCCTGGTCTTTCCCATGCCCCCGGTGGCGAGGATCGTGATGAGCCGGCACCCCGCTCCGCGGCGGGCGGCGATGCGCTTCAGATCGTGTTCCCGGCCGACGAACACGTCCGGCTCGCCAGAGAGGAGCGGGCGGTGCGCCGGTGGCAGGGACGGCGTCGCGCTGGGCGCGGGTTGGCGGCGAACCTCGTCCGTCTCCGGGCCCATTCCCCGGGAGTCGAACGTCGGCGAGCCCCCGGGCGCCGTGAACTCCGGGGTTTCGACGCCGCTCAGCGAGGCGAGGTGCGTGGCCAGGTCCGGCGCCACCTGGATCGTCGGCGCGCCGCTCGCCTGCGGCCCGATGGTCACGGGGAGCGCACCGACGGGCACGCGCGTGCGCTTTGCCGGGGGCCCGCCCGCGCGTGAGCCGCCGTTGAGCAGGTCGAGGAGCGCGTAGGCGTCCGGCACGCGCTTCTCCGGGTCGACCTCAAGCGCGCCCTTGATCGCCCGCACGACGCGCAACGGCAGCCCGGGGACGAGCGAGCGGGGCGGGGCGTACTCCCCCGAGGCGATGGCGCTGAACACCGTGAGGATGTCGTCGCCCGGGAACGCCTGCTGCCCGCAGACGATCTCGTACAGGATGGCGCCAAGCGAGAAGATATCAGCGCGAAGGCCGACAGTTCGCGCGTCCCGGATCTGCTCGGGCGCCATGTACGAGGGTGTCCCGAGGGTCTGGCCCGTACGGGTGTGGCGGGTGCCGGTCGGTGCCGCGCCGATCAGCCTGGCGAGGCCAAAATCGGCGATCTTGGGGATGGGCCGAGCGAGGCTCAGGGCGATGAGGACGTTGGCGGGCTTCAGGTCGCGGTGGATCATCCCGAGGCGATGTGCGCATGCCACGCCCCGGCAGATCCCGGAGACGATCGACTCCGCCTCATCCAACGGAGGCCGGTACTGCGACAGGAGCGTCTCCAGGTTCGGGCCGTCGACGAGCTCCATCACCAGGCCGGGCGCGCCCTCCACGTCGATGATGTCCGTCACGGCGACGATGTTTTCGTGCCGGAGCGAGGCCTGGAGTTGCCCCTCCTGGACGAGCCGCTCGCGCACCGAGAGCAGGGGCAGGGAGAGCACCTTGAGCGCGTGCAGACTGCCAAGCCCGTTGTGGCGGACCTTGTAGACGACTGCGATGCCGCCCTCGCCGATGCGGCTCAGCACGGTGTAGCGGTCGACGCGCGTGCCGGGTTCGAGGTTCACGGGGGGCGTCTAACGGGCCGGACCGCCGCTGGGTTAGTCTGCGAGATGTTCGGGTTCTCGCTGCTGCTCTGCTCCGCGCTCGCGCGCGCTGCACCGCTCGATGACCCCGGGTTGGCGGCCGAGCTGGCGGGCTTCGCGCAGGCGGGACCCGTGGAATTGATGAGCACCGATCCCGAGACGCGATCTGCTGTGCGAGCGGCAGAGGCGGCCGGCCGTCTTCCCAAGGTTGTCCTTACCGATGCCGCCGGTGCCGGGTGTTACGTCATGGTCTCCGCAGTTGCTGGTGGGGGTTGGGTGGCGATCCCCGGCGCAGCGTGCAAGCCGCCCGTCACAGTGGCGCCTCCCGCTTCACAGAGCATGGCCGCCTCGCCCGCTTCGCCGACGCCCCCGGTCAGCGCCGCAGCCCTGGTGGACGCGATCGTCGCCCTTCCCGACCCGGCCAGTCGCCGCGCCCGCCTGGCCGCAGAGCTGACCCAGACGACCGACGCCGACCTCGCCGCCCGACTTGGGGCCGCGTCCGCGGTGCTCGCTCGGCTCGACGCCTCCCAGCGCGGGGATCGCACCGTCGTTCGCCTGTTCCTCCTCGCTGCGCTCTCTTGGGACGCCAGCGTGCGCGCCCAGGCCCTGGCCGCAGCAGCGTCGGGCGGCGATCCGCCGATGCCGGCCGGGGCACCTTCCCCCGCGGTCCCTCCGCCGACGGCTGCTGTCGGCACCCCTACCGACGACGAGCGCCTCGCCCACCTCCACGAGTACAAGAACGGCCGGTTGGCGCGGGCCTCCTTGACCGTGATCACCCAGACCCTGGGGACGTATCAAGCGCCCGCATGGCCGGGCCACGGCGTCGGAGGCTTTTCGGGTGGGGGCGTCTCCGGCCAGGCCACCTGGACGGTCCAGAAGGGCGGGTCGCCGCTCAGCGCGCTCGAGTTTGCCACGTTGGTGGCGGATCGGGAGGGCGCTGCACGCCTTCAGGCCCATCAGTCCGCTTCCCACACGGTCGGTCCGCTCGTCTCGCTCGCGGGGCTCGGGCTCGCGGTCGGCGGTGCAGCCTGGCTGTTGGGACCCGACGGGCAGAGCGGCGACTATGTCCCCCCTTTGACGCTGACTTTGGTCGGAGCGGGCCTTGGCACGGTCGGGGTGCTCTACTGGGAATCCGCGGATCCCGCCAAATCCCCAGTCGCGAAGTTCTACTCAATCGACGACGCGGATGGGTGGATCGATCGGTACAACGCCGGGTTGAGGGACGGCCTGGGGTTGTCGCTGCAGGACGTCACCGGGATCGACCTCTCGCCCTGACCTAGCCAGTGCTCGCGCTCCGCGCTCGTCCTGGCTATTTTTTGCTGGTCGCGCCTTGGCTTTTGGCAATTCCGCGTGTTTGCGTCCAGACCTGACATGGCTAGACTTGCCGCCGGTTCGATCGGGCGCGACGTGCGCCAACCCTGATCGAAGGCACCGAACTTGCGGGGGCAAGTGCGGTGCCTTCGGGGCTGGCTACCCGTGGTGTCTGTGGTGGATGTCCTCCCCGTGCGCATGCGAGTGGGCGCGCGGGTTGTGACTGTGCGAGTGCGTGTGTGCGACGCCGGGCGCAGGGATCTCGGCGTGGACGTGGTCGTCGTGGTGGCCATCGTCGTGGCGATGCGGATGATCGTGGCTGAGCGCGGGGTGCTCGTGGTCGTGGTCGTGCGCTTCCGTCAGGTGCAGGTAGACGCCGAAGGCCATCAGCATGCCGCCCGCGGCCGTCGCCCAGCCGCCAAGCGGTTCTCGCAGTAACAACGCCGTGAGTGCACCAAGGAAGGGCGCGACCGCGAAGACCGAGCCCGTCCGCGCCGAACCGAGGATTCGCTGCGCCCGCAGGTACAGGCGCAGGCTGCCGCCGTACCCGAGCGCGCCGCAGGTCAACAGGCCGAACGCGGCGAACCCCGCGGGAAGCGCCTCGTGGCGGGCCTGGGCCACGACGAGCGAGATCGTCGCCCCGATGGCCCCTTTCCCGGCGACCACCTGCCCGGGGTCCAGCTCGGAGAGCGGGCGCGAGAGCGTATTGTCGAGCGCCCAGGCGAGCGTGGCGAGCGCGACCAACCCCGCGCCCGCGATGCTCGCGCCGCCCGTCGCTGCGCCAGCGCTGACAATTGCGCCCCCCGCCGCGATCACGCCGACCGCCGCCAGGACCCGCCCGCCAACCGGCTCCCGGTGCACCAGCGCCCCGAGTCCGACGGTGAAGACGGCTTCCAGGTTCAGGAGGAGCGAGGCACCCGTCCCGCTGGTGGCCCGAAGGCCACTGGCGAGCAGGACCGGCGCGAGGAACGCCCCGAACAGCGCGACGACGAGCAAGCGCGGCAGGTTCGAGCGGGTGAGGGGAGCTTCCGTGCCTTGGACGCCCTGGAAACGCCCGACGAGGTCCGACGCCCCGGCGAGCCCGGATGCTCCCGCGTACAGCAGCGCGGCGACGGTGAACGGCCCGAGGTTCGCGCCGAATCGCTGGATCAGCGGGGTTGTGAGGCCAAAGCTCGCCGCCGCGGCAAGGGCGAGCAGCACGCCGCGGGCAATGGGTCCGATGGGTCGCATGCCGACCCCTTACCCGGGGCGGGCCGGGAGGCGCGGATCAGCCCCAAGCGCGCGTGATCACCATGTCGATCGCGGCGATGATGCGGTCGCCCTCCGTCGCCAGGGACGCCACCTTGGGCCCCAGCTTGTCCACCGAAACGGCCGCCATCTGGAGCGGGTAGAACAGCACATCCACGGATTCGACACGGAATGTTGGGTGCATCGCAGCCTCCCCCTTCGGGGGCGGGACGTTGGCGACGAGCGGCACGACGAGCCGATGCCTGTAGCTGTCGAGCCGTTGCGACTGCACCACCACCATGAACGGGATGTCCTGGCGATTCGCGGCCAGGTTCCGATGCACGTCAAACTGCGCCATCAGAGGATCGAGTGCTCTTCCGCGAACGATCCCACCCGGGCATCGAACTCGTTCCACGCTGCGAGCGTCGCCTGCAAGTCCTCGTCGGCCTGCGCGCGCTTCCTCTGCTCCTCCTCCACGAACGCGCGCAACATCGACTCGACCTTCTCGGACAGGTTCGGCACCAGGACGCGCGCGTGCCGGACGAGATCCGCGTTCAACGAGAGGTTGACGGGCCGCTTCGGGGCGGCCGGGTTGTAGGCGAGCATCGGTTGACCTCCATGCGCATGATATACGCAGTCGGCCGAGGCGTCAACGCGAGGCGTTCGGCCCGATCTACCGCGTGAGCGGCTTGTACTTGATGCGGTGGGGCTGGTCGGCCTCGACGCCGAGCCGGCGCTTCCTGTCCTTCTCGTAGTCCTCGTAGTTGCCCTCGAACCACTCCACGTGACTGTTTCCCTCAAACGCCAGGATGTGCGTGGCGATGCGGTCCAGGAACCAGCGGTCGTGGGAGGTGACGACCGCGCAGCCGCTGAAGTTGAGCAGAGCGTCCTCCAGGGAGCGGAGCGTGTCCACGTCGAGATCGTTGGTGGGCTCGTCGAGGAGGAGGACGTTGCCGCCGCTCTGGAGCATCGTGGCGAGCTGCAGACGGTTGCGCTCGCCGCCGGAAAGGGTGCCGACCTTCTGGGACTGGTCGGTGCCCTTGAAGTTGAAGGCGCCGCAGTACGCCCGCGCGTTGATCTCGCGGTTGCCGACCTTGATGAGGTCGCGACCGCCGGAGATGATGTCGTACACGGTCTTTTCGGGGTCGAAGTTGCGGACCTGGTCGACGTAGGAGAGCTTGACCGTCTCGCCGATCTGCATCTCGCCACCGTCGGGCTGCTCCTGCTTGGTGATGAGGCGGAACAACGTCGTCTTTCCGGCGCCGTTGGGGCCGATCACGCCGACGATGCCGCCTCTTGGGAGGTTGAACTCGACCTCGTCGAACAACAGGCGGTCGCCGTACACTTTTCTCAAGTGGTCCGCCTTGATGACAACGTCGCCAAGCCGCGGTCCCGCCGGGATCACGATCTCGTTCTTCTGCGCCCGCTCGTCCGGGCCCTCGTCCAGCATCCGCTCGTAGTTGGCGATGCGCGCCTTGGACTTGGCCTGGCGCGCGCGCGGGGACATCCGGATCCACTCCAGCTCCATGTCCAGCGTCTTCTGCCGGGCCGACGCCGTCTTCTCCTCCTGCTTCAGCCGCTTGGTCTTCTGGTCGAGCCAGCTTGAGTAGTTGCCCTCCCAGGGAATGCCCTTGCCCTGGTCCAGCTCCAGGATCCAGCCCGCCACATTGTCGAGGAAGTACCGGTCATGGGTGATGGCGACGACGGTGCCGGGGTAGTCGTGGAGCCACCGCTCCAGCCAGGCCACGCTCTCTGCGTCCAGGTGGTTGGTTGGTTCGTCGAGCAGCAGCATGTCGGGCTTTTCGAGGAGCAACTTGCACAAGGCCACGCGGCGACGTTCACCGCCGGACAGCACCTTGACCATCTGGTCCGAGGGCGGAACGCGCAGCGCGTCCATCGCGATCTCCAGCGTCCGGTCGAGGTCCCAGGCGCCCGCCGCATCGATCTTGTCCTGCAGCTCGGCCTGTTCAGCGAGCAGCGCGTCAAAGTCGGCGTCCTCCTCGCCCATCGCGTTGCCGACGGCCTCGTAGCGGTTGAGCAGCGCGCGCGTGGGGGCAACGGCCAGCTCGATGTTTTCGAGCACGGTCTTGTCCTCGTCGAGCTTCGGCTCCTGCGGCAGATAGCCAATCCGGACGCCCTTCTGGGCCCAGGACTCGCCGGAGTAGTTGTCGTCCACGCCGGCCATGATCCGCAGCAAAGTCGACTTTCCGGCGCCGTTGTTGCCGAGTACGCCGATCTTGGCGCCCGGGTAGAACGAGAGCCAGATGCCCTTGAGCACCTCCTTGCCGCCCGGCCAGGCCTTCCGAAGGTTCTTCATGACGTAGATGAATTCGTGGGCCATTGGCGGGCGCTCCAGTTCGGGGAAGGGCGCGTCTATCCGGGATCCGCGCTGCGAGCCGGGGTACGCTCGGGGATGCCCTCCTCGCCCTCGCCCCGCCTCCGTTGGATCGCCGGTTCGCTCGGCTTCTCTGCCCTCGCGTGCGGGGGCGACGGGGCGATCTCGAACACCATCACCGGCCCGGCCGGGAGCCCGTGGGAGCAGGCGGTGGTGGAGCGGACGAGCCGCAGCGTCTCGACGGGCGGGCGCGGGTCGTTCGGCTCCGAGCCCGCATCGGGCGTTCGCATCGGCCGACGGTGACCCTTTTGCGAACGCGCCGACCGCGCGCGACGCCGTCGCCGACGTGCTTTCTGCCGGAGACCCGCCGCTGCCGCCCGCCACCCACGGCCCGGGGGAGAGCATCGGCGTGGACGAGTACAACTCTGCCATCCTCTACGCCTGCGACCACATGGGCGACGCCGGGCTCATGCTCGATCTGGCGAACCTCGCGCGACCCGGCGCGCCGTTTGACTACACCGACCCTGGCATCACCTGCTTTCCCGAGGTGCCGCGTCGAAATCCGGCGATTCGGGACGCGCTGATCGGCGCGGCGCTGACGAACACGTCCGGACCGAGCCGCCTGGACCAGATCGCGTGGGTCGCGGGCGTGCTGGCGGGCGTTGGTGACGAGGGCGCCCAGGACGGACTCGCGCGCCTGCTGACGCAGGAGGTGGCGCTTGCAAAGGCGGCAGAAGCGGCGAAAACGGGTGAGTCGGCGCCGCGAAACGTGGTGGCCGAGCTGTCGACGGCGCTGCGGACGGTGACGGAGGCGCGAAAGGCGGCGTCGCCGGGGACAATCCCGGTGCTGCGCGCGATTGGGGCGGATGGCGCGGTGTCGGAGTCCGTTCGGTCGGACGCCGCCGCTGCCTTGGCGGCGGTGCAGTAGCCGCCTACGGGCCCGGCGGGGCGGTGACTGTCGAAGCAGGGTCGGCCGACGCGCGCTCGGGTGAGGCGGGCGGCGTGCCGGTGCTCGGGGGCGCGGGTGGCGTGGCTGCGGCCGGAGCCGGCTCGATGACCCACGGCCTGTCCGTTCCCAGCGGTGAAAGGGCAATATCGACGAACCACTCCTGGCCGATCTCGTGCCAGTGCTGGGCGTAGGTAGCCGTCTCGTAGCGGTTCCTATCGAGGTCGACGACCTCCAGACGTACGAGGACGACGGCGGGCCGCGGATCGTCGCCTTTCGGCGTAGGGCCAAGCTCGGCCTGGACGATGGTCGCGTCCGTCAGCCGGACCTTCGGGTCGCTCAGGAAGTTCAGCAGTGCGACGCGCAGATCGACATTCTCGATGTACTTCGCGCACTTGTCGCCGTCGGCCCAGCGCACCCCCTCCCAATACTCCGTCGCATCGTCCCCGAGCGTGGAGGCCTGGTGGGCCTCGGTGCCGCGGGGGTGGCTCGGGAACGCGGCGGCCTGCGGGCTGGTGACGAGAATGACGGCGAGGACGGTGAGCACGTCAGAACCGGAGCTGGAGCGAGGCCATCGCGTGGTAGCCGACGCCAGCCGCCTTGTAGGCGTTCGGGCCGACGATTTTCTGGCTGATGAGGGTGACGCCCTGCACAAAGCCGATGCCCAGATTGGGGGTCACGTCGTAGACCATGCCGGGGCCAGTGCGAAGTCCGAGATCGCCGGAGGACCCGTAAAAGACCACCTGCGTGCTGGTGAATGGCTTCGCGCGGGTCTTGGGGGACAAGTAGTAGCGGACGCCGCCGGCGACCTCCAGGTTCAGGCCGCCGTCCACCGGCCCGACCGGGCACTGGATGACCGTGAGCTCCGGCTCGAACGCCCCGCCAAAATCGTGGGTGAACGTGGTCTCCACGATGGGGCCGACCTGCGCCCCCGCGTTGGAATCTGCGGAGACGATGGCGACTTCAAGGCCGCCATTCACCGTTACCGCCCATTGGCCGGTGTGCGGGTACCCGGGTTGGAGCTCACGGGTGATCGACATCACCTGCTCTTTTGGCACCGCAACCTCGGAATTGTCCATGAGCCGGATGCGGTAGAGATCGCCTTTCTGAATGAGTTTTCCGCGCCAACGCGACCCGTCGCGGGTGGTCAGCACGTCCTCGTACCGGAGCTGGGTGCGCTTGGAGAGGCGGTTGCCTTGCGACGCGTGCGCTGGCGAGGGCGAGAGCGCGAGCGTACCGAGGCAGAGCGCGTAAAGGCACCCTCCGACGAAGCGAACGAGGGTTGAGGAGCGGCGCAGCGCGGGCATCTGCGGCTCGTATCGCGCTTAGAGACCGCTGGCCCAGAGGGCCCGGCCCGCCCGTTGGACTGGCCAGGTGCCGACAAACACGCAGAGCCCTACCACAAGCGCGGCGGCGAGGGCAACGATGGCGTAGTGCCCCAGATAGCCAGCGTAGAACGCGATGACTTCGAGCGCGAGGACAACGAAGTCGAGGGTGAGCGCCAGGACCATGAAGAACACCGCGGCAGGGCCGGTCGCCGCGCGGGCTGCTGTGTCCGCCCGAAAGTCGGGCCAGACGGCGCCGAGCGAGACGGCGAGGCCGCTCATCGCGTAGCAGAGGAACATCGTCGTCACCGACTCGATGGCGAGGAGCCAGCCCGGAGCGCCGAGCATCCAGCCGCTGCCTACGGTCACGGTCTGCCCGACGATCATCATCGGGACGAAACCGAGCACGGACTTGGCGCGCAGCAGCGTCGCCGGATCGACCGGCCCGGCGCGCACGAGCCAGAACGCGCGGCCCTCGCGGGAGACCGCCGCGAAATTGAACCGCGCCGCGATCGCCGCCATGACGAACCCGCCCATCCCGAGGTTCAGAAAGCTCATCGCCTGCTTGATGCTGGCGAGTAGCTGACCCTGAAACGCCTCGAAGGGCAGCGCGTGTATGCTCACGAGGTAGACCCCGCAGACGCCGGCGAGCAGAAAAACCTGGCTCCACTGGGCCGGATCACGGACGAAGACCCGCAGCTCCTTGGAGACGTGCGGGCGCCAGGCCACGGGCACCGCGAGCGCGAGCGTGTCGAACACCTTGGACCGGTAGAACCTCGCGGATCGGGCCTCCTGAGAGCGCGACCAGCCGTTGTCGAAGCCCCAGGCGGTCGTCCATCGGGCGATGGCGGTGCTGGCGAGCAGGCCAGTCAGCAAAAGCGCGGCGTCCGTCCACGGGAACGGCTGGTAGAGCATCGTCGCCGAAATCACGTCGCTCGCCCAGCGCGGTGGAAAGAGCACTGGCGCGGGGACCGAGAGCTGCGCGACATAGGCGGCGGCGTTCTGGAACGCCTGTGCGTCGACCAGCCGCTCCGGCCGCAACGTGCGTAGGAGCACGAACAACGCCGCCATCATCATGACCGCGAGCAGCACCATCAGCTCGCGCGTCCGGCGAGCGGGGAACACGTTGACCAGGACCGTCGAGATGGTGATCCCCGCGTTTGCGGCGAGCATCAGCAGGCTCGGGATCGTGAAGAACAACGCCGCGTAGTAGGCGACGCCCGCCTGGCTGCGCAGGCCGTAGGCCAAAAAGACCGGGACGCCGAAGACCGCCATCATCCAGCTGGACTGCGTGAGCGTGTCGACGAAGCGGGCGTAGTGGAACGTCGGGCGGGCGACGGGCAACGACAGCACCAGCTCCAGGTCATCGGAGAGGTAGTACGTCGACAATGCCGTGATGATGTTCGAGAAGGTGAGCATCACGAACAAGCTCGCCAGCAGCATCTCCATCAGCTTGCGGGCGAGGAAAGGGCCGAAGCCCTCGATGTCCAGGAACTTGCCGACGAGGAAGTACACGCTCCCGAAGATCAGCAGCCAGAACAGCACGCCGATCCCGCCCAGACCGACGTAAAGCGCGCGTTGTTCGCCGCGAAGCAGGATGTTTCTGAAGCCCTGAGCCCGCGGGGACAGGAGAAGGCGGAGCTGACGCACCGCGCCGGCGGCTGGCGGGACATCGGGCGCGAGGAGAGTGACGTCGGTTGGCGGCGCCATTCAGCGGCCGCCCGTCCCCGGGTCATCGCTCGGGGGCTGCCAGTCGCCCTCCTTCTTGCCCTTCGCTACGGTTGCTCGAATGTAGGCCTTCAACAAGGCGTTTCGCTGGGCACCACCGAGGAGTACCCGCATGTCTTCGTAGAGCTGCGGGTCCCGGACGAGCAGGCCAAGGGTCCCGTCCCCCTTGTTCACGGCATCCGTGAGCGCATCGAGGTTGGTCATCGTCGCCTGGGCCTCGTCGATGATCTTCGCCTTGTCGGGATCGTAGAGGAGCGCGTGCGCCAGGGAGTTGCCAGTCTTGATGTCGCCCATCACGCCGTCAAGCCCGTCCGCCATGTCGCCGAGCTTGCGCATGAGCTTTTCGCCGTTCGGCGAGTAGACGAGCTCATGCGCGAGGCCCTTTCCGGTCTTCATCTCGGTCGTCAGCGCGTGGACGTCGGTGACGATGCCATCAACATTATCAAGGATGTTCCTGACCTTTGCGGCTGCGCCCTTGTCGTAGATCAGCACGTGCAGGATTCCCTGACCGTCCTTCGCCTCCGTCAGCATCGCGTCGATGTGCTGCAGCGACTCGGACACGCCGGCCTTGGACGCCGCCTCGTTGCTCCCCAGCATCAGGTCCACCTTCTTGGAGATCGACGAGGCATTCTCCACGATCTCCGTCGCTTTGCTCGCGTAGGAGAGGTAGTCGATGCTCTCGACTGAGGTGATCGCACCGTCGTCCGCGAGCATCTCCTTGTCCGGCGAGCCCACCGAAAGCGAGATGTACATGTCGCCCAACACGCCGATCTGCGAGATGCTGGCGCTCGAATCGCCCCGCAGCCGCGGCTGGTACTCGCTGCGGATGGTCATTTCGACCTCGATGTTTTTCGATCCGGGGTCGCCCGAGAAGTTCACCTTCGACACCTGACCGATGTCGATGCCCGCGAGGCGGACGACAGCGCCCGTTTTGAGCCCCTTCACGTCGAGAAACGTCGTATGCAGCTTGTATTGTTGCGCGAACATCTTGGACGCGCCGCCGAGGATGAACACGCCAAGGGCGATCATGACCACGAAGACCAGGACGAAGATGCCGACCTTGATTTCCTGCGCGAGGTTCCGTTCCACGGCCACAGCTTAGCCGGTTCGGCGTGCGACAGGCCCTGGAACGGGCGATCCAGTGGATTCTGGGGAGGTGTCGGCCGCGCGGCGGCTTTCTTGATAGCGGTCGCGCCTCACCCACCCCCCAGGCCGCATGAATCTTCTACAGGCGTTGATCCTCGGTATCGTCGAAGGAATCACCGAGTTCCTTCCCGTCAGCAGCACCGGGCACCTGCTTCTGGCCCAGCGGTTGCTCGGGATCGCCCATGACGAGAACGCAGACGCCTACGCGATCTGCATCCAGGCCGGCGCCATCGTGGCGGTGCTCGGGCTCTACCGACTGCGCATCGTTCAGTTGCTGCGTGGCCTCGTCGGGCAGGACGCGGAGGGGCGCGCGTTGTTCGTCCGGCTCGTCGTGGGCTTTCTCCCAGCAGCGGTGCTTGGCCTCCTGCTCAAGAAGACGATCGAGGCCACCCTTTTCGGGCTCTGGCCGGTGGTCGCAGCCTGGGCGGTCGGCGGCGTGGTGATCCTCGTCCTGCGCGGGCGCGGCGGCACGCGGACCCTGAACGACATCGACTTGCGAACCGCGCTGCTCATCGGCTGTGCGCAGTCGCTCGCACTCTGGCCGGGGACCTCGCGCAGCCTGGTCACCATCCTCGCGGGGCTCGCGCTCGGGCTGTCGATGTCGACGGCTGTCGAGTTCTCCTTCCTTCTCGGCCTGGAAACGCTCGGCGCGGCGACGGCCTACGATGGGCTCAAGCATGGCGCCGCGATGCTCCACGCGTACGGCCCGGTGCCGATCCTCGCCGGGTTCGTCGCGGCGACAATCTCGGCCGCGATCTCGGTGAAGTGGCTGATCGGCTGGCTGCAGTCGCACGGCATGGAGGTGTTCGCGGTCTGGCGGCTGGGGCTGGCCGTCATCGTTGCCGGACTGTTGGCTGCAAACGTGCTCTCTGCGGGCTGATCGGGCGTGCTCGGGGGCACCTCAGTTTGAGCAGACCCCCTCGCACACCGTGAGGTCCGGCGGCGTCGTGCAGTCCGCGTTCATCCAGGCAGCGACGCACGCATCCGCGTCGGACTGGCTGAAGCTGTCGCAGGTCATCTCGCTGGCCGAGGCCTTGGACGCAGCGGCGAGGTCTGTGCGGCAGTTCGCCAGGTTCGCGTAGCCGGCGTCCGTGAGGGTGCCGCAGCGGTCGTAGAAGCCGCAAAGCGCCTCGATCCGGGCTGAATTGAAGTCGTCCGTGGGCGCGGCCGCGCAGCCCGCGTAGAGCCCGGCAGCGACGCACAGCACGAGGCGCACGCCGTTCCTCGCGATCACCCGCAGACCACCTTTGTGAGGTCCTTCGTGATGTTCTTCTGGTGGGACTCCAGCGTCCCGCCGCCGATCTCCAGGAGCTTCGCGTCCCGCAGCAGACGCTCGACCGGGTACTCGGTGCAGTACCCCGAGCCGCCCATGACCTGCATCGCCGCATCGGCGACCTCCTTGCCGACGGGCGCCGCGTAGAGCTTCGCAGCGTCCGAGCCCAGGCGGGCGCGGCTGTCCGGGCCGACGGTGCGCGCGACCTGGTAGATCAAGCAGCGGGCCGCCTCGGTCTTCGCGTAGCCCTCGCCGATGTACCGCTGGATCTGGCCAAAACGGTTGATCGACTGCCCGAACGCGACTCGCTCGGCGGCGTGGCGGACCATGATGTCCATGCACCGGTCTGCGATGCCGAGGCTCATGGCGGCGAGGGTGAGGCGTTCGATCTCGAGGTTGCGCATCATGTGCGTGAGCCCGTTTCCGATACCGCCAAGCACGTTTTCCTTCGGAACCTCGCAGTTCTCGAACACCAGCTCGCTCATCGTGCTCGCACGCATCCCCATCTTGTGGATGGGCCCGCCGGTCGAGAACCCGGGGCACGTGCGGT
Organism: uncultured Pseudomonadota bacterium; assembly: GCA_903844155.1. Classification (GTDB taxonomy): domain Bacteria; phylum Myxococcota_A; class UBA796; order UBA796; family SXON01; genus CAIUMM01. The sequence goes on from CAIMSU010000220.1 coordinate 25,987, forward strand.
CGACGAGGAAGCTGGTGACCTTCCCGTCGACCTTCGCGTAGACGAGGAAGCAGTAGCCGTCAGGTCCGTTGGTGATGTAGGTCTTTGTGCCATTCAGGACGTAGTGACTGCCGCGATCCTGGGCGGTGGTGGTCAGGCCGAGCACGTCCGTGCCATACCCGGGCTCCGTCATCCCCATGCCGCCGATCCACTCCCCGGAGAGCACCTTCGGCAGGTAGCGCGTGCGTTGTGCCGCGTTGGCGCAGTGGTAGAAGTTGTTCACGAACAACATGGAATGGGCGAGGTAGGCGAGGCAGAACCCGGGGTCGGACTTTGCGATCTCGTGATGCGCGATGACCGCGGCGACCGTGTCCATTCCGGCCCCGCCGTCCTCGGCCGGGACGGTGATCCCGAGCAACCCGAGATCCCCGAGCCGGGCGAAGAGCGGCCCGTTCAGGGTCTGCTCGCGGTCCTGCCGCTCGGCCTGCGGCTCGACCTCCTCGCGCGTGAACGCCGCGACCATGTCGCGCAGCATCCGGTGCTCGTCGGAGGGGTTGAAGAGCGCATCGAAGGCGGGGTTCTGGGCTGCGGTCGACACAGGACTCCTGGGAGGGCCGGACATGTAACCGACGCGATCCGCAGGAAGCATAGAATGAATGGTCTTTACCGGCCTGTCACCCGGGCGACGAGGTTCTTCAGGGTCTGCACCGCGCTGCTACCGACGGCGGCGTTGATGAGCCGCTGCGGGACGGGCAAGCGGGGCTGCGAGCTGACCTCAAACGTGACCTGCGTCCCCCCGCTCACGGGCAGGAGCCGCCAGACGGACGTTTGCGCGTCAAAGTCCTGCGTCTGGACGAGGGATTCGCTGAAGCCGTCCGCCGTCGGGCAGCGGCGCGTGGTGTACACGAGCGGCGTGGTGAGGCCACGCGTCGTGATCTGCATGAGCGTACAATCGCCTTGCTTTCCGAGCACGCGCGCGTCCAGCACGTCTCCGTTCAGCCGGGATGCGACCAGCGGGTCCGCAAGCGCGGCGCGGACCGTGGCGGCGTCTGCCGCGATGAACACGTCCGTGGACACCGTGCTCACCCCGGCTACGGTCGGCGCGCTGGGTTCCGCCGCGCGCGCGAGGCCGGCGGCGAGATGGAGGCAAACTGGCAGGGCGGTCAGAAGCGGGAGCATGGCCGAGTGTTAGCACCGTTCACGGCTGGGTGCGAATTGTTTTTCGCAGGGGTGCGTAACTTTTTCGAACCTTTGGTTTGAGGCGGATCATGCGGGGCGTAGTCGGTCCCCTGGGACCGGGTGCGCGGGGCGGGCATCGCCCGGGGAGGGGACGCGCGCACGCGGCATGGCCGCGCGCCGCCCGCCGGCGTCCTGCGCGCACCGGCGCGGGGCGCTGTACGAGCCAAGGAAGCTGATCAAGTGCAATAATAACATATGGTTGAACAGCGTACCCAGTGCCTTTGGGGGGGCCATTGCTGGCGCTGGGCAAACATTCACCTCGTAAGTGGCTGAAAGCGCGCGATTGGCGAGAGCAATGGCCCCCCGGCGCGCGGTTCCGCGCACGAACCGTGCCGGCTGGCGTACTCGCCGGCTGGCGGGGTTCG
>CAIMSU010000221.1 GCA_903844155.1 uncultured Pseudomonadota bacterium
CAGTCGCTTGCTGGGGGTTGGGGTCGAGCAGGGCTTGCGAGGCAGAGCAAGCGAGTCCGACGTGGATAGAACAATCCTGACCGGAGGCGATTGCGGTTCCCGGGGTCAGCGGCCGGGACGACGCACCAGCGGACGCCGCAGCGGACCTATCGGCGTAAGCAGTTCTGCGCGTTCGAGCGCATCATCGTGCGCTTGCGTCCGGCCGCTCGAGCGCAACGACTGCAGGGCCCCTGGACGGACGAGTACAGGGCCCCGGGACGAGCGACTACCAGGGCCCTTGGACGACATTCTCGGCCCCGACCTTGGTGCCCTTGAGATCCACGGCGGCGACGAGGCGAACCGCCGCCTTCAACGCCTCCTTCGTGGCCGGAGCGTAGTGCCTCGCTCTGGTGTCGTCCGCACGATGGCCCACCAGAAAGTCGATCGTCCGATCAGCCACCTGTTGAACTGGCGAACCATTGATCTCCACGGTCATCGCTTGGAGGCCCGCCATGTACGCCGCGCGAAACGCATGATTAGGACGTCCTTTCCGCCGATTGAGAGGCTGGTAGAGGTTCGGTCGGACGAGCGCTGCCGCTTCGGCCTGCTGCCAGAGCGTCGCGATGGTCTTGGTCGGCGGCTCGACGTGGCCGCTCTTGTTGTTCGGCGCGGGGAACAGAAAGTCGTTCGGGTTCGAGCAAGCGCCAAGACGCGCGTGCCAGAGGTCCATGAGCGAGCGAGGCACCGGGATGGTGCGCCTCTCTTGTTCCTCAGCCTTGCTCTTGCCGATCTCCACGGTCAGCATGCCGTTCACCGGATCGACGGCTCGCCTTCGGATCCCGACCACTTGTTGGACTCGGAGGCCCGTAAGCCTCTCTGTCGCGAGCAGGTCCCCGAGGTCGACCGACCGCTGATACCCGAGCCTGACGATGACGTCGCATTCTGCCCACGTTGGTGCCTCGGGGGCCCCCGCCTTCCCGGAAGGGGGCGGGATGACCAGTCCGCGGTCAACCAGAGGTGGGACGCGCGGATATTTGTCAGGTTGCGAATGTGCAAAACTCCATACGCGGTAGAGTCGAGTGGAGAGGGTGTACCGGCGGTCAGGCGAGGCCGCCCTCCCGTTTGGGGCATTTCGAGCGGCATCCTCCTCGGCCCAGTGGTTCAGGATCGAGGTAAACAGGCCCACGTCGAGCACTGTCACTGGGATGACGGTCTTGGAGGGGATGCGACGCACCCTTCGGATCGTGCCCATGATGCGCTCGAGGTCCCCCTTGTAGGTCTCGCGCGTGGACTGCTTTCGATCCCGGCTCTTTTGCCAAAGCAACCAGTCGACCGCCGCTCGTTCGAGGTCGCCAGCGGTTGTGACGACGCGCGCGCTTGGCTCGTACACCTCTCCGGTCTCGAGCGTTCGTCTCAGCTTGCCCACGAGGGCGTCCCGCGCCCCCTTGTCGCTGACGACCTGGGAGCGCGCCTTCCGCTCCCGAACGCCGTCCGTGACCACGTCCTCGCGCCACCGGACCTTGAACCGCCCGCCCGGGAGATCGTCGATCGAGAGGGCGATGTTGTTGCGTGACATGAATGCCTCCGTGTCTGTTACGTGTCTTATCCGACCAATTCCCACCGGTCGCGAATCGTCTCTAATACCTGTGAATCTGTACTATGTCTCGAATGCAGCATCTTCGCATGTAGATGATCGTGTTGATCGTCGCGGCCGAGTCGCCCGTGGCGAAGATCTTCTCCAGGTGCAGGCTGGTGCGCGGCGTGAGCGTCATGCTCATCGACTGGCCGACGGTGGTGGCGACGGTGCCCGAGACGGTGACGTTGCGTTGCACGACCTTCCCCTTGCTGGCGTGGTGGAGCTTGCGGCGGAGATGCCGGTTCTTCTTCTCCAGCTCCTCCTCGCGGGTGAGCTTGGCCTCGCGCCGCTTGAGCCGGGCGATGCGCCGGCGACGGGCCTCGTTGCCGATGTCGTCGCCGAGATCGTCGCCCAGGTCGTCGCCGGTCTCGTCGCCGAGGTCGTCGCCGAGGTCGTCGCCGAGATCGTCGCCGGTCTCGTCGCCGAGGTCGTCGCCGAGGTCGTCGTCGTCGAGGTCGTCGTCGTCATCCGCGCCGAAGCTCGGGTCGGAGCGGTCGCCCATGCGGAGCGAGGCGCGGAGGGAGGTGCGATCGACGAGGCACTCGCCGGCTGCGGTGAAGGTCACGAGGGCCCAGATGGGTGCGGTCATTGGAGTCATCCTTTGGTGGAAG
>CAIMSU010000222.1 GCA_903844155.1 uncultured Pseudomonadota bacterium
AGCACGATCTGAGCAGCTCGGATCGGGCCACCGGCTTGACTTCCACGCCGCCGGGCGCATCATCGCGGGGTGCGCGCCCCCAACCTGCTCCAGCTCGTCGAAGGCGCGTCCGTCCTCGCGTTCGTGACAGTCGCTGGCTCGGCCGTCTTCGTCCCCCAGAACGTCATCACGCCCCTTGACCCCGTCGCCCTCTCGTCAGGGCCCGCGGACGAGCGTTGGATGGGGATCTTCATGCAGGACCAGCACGTCGGCTACGAAGTGACGCGCGAGGCGCCAACTGCGGACGGGGGACGTGTTTTTCAGGACGAAGCCACGTTTTCCATCCAGGCGATGGGAAACCTGCAGCGCGTCACTGCGGCTGGAAGCGCCGTGACCGGGAAGGATGGCGCGTTGCAGACGTTCGACTTCATGCTCACCTCGCCGCTGCCCCTCTACGCGAAGGGGGTGGTGCAGGGCAGGACCCTGCACGCCACCTTCGACAACGCAGGGAGCACCGAGACCGTCGACTTCCCGCTCGCCGAGGCGCCCGTGCTGTCGACGACGCTGCCGGCTCAGATGAAGGGAAGGGCGATCCACCCGGGAGACTCGTTCTCGCTGCCGTACTTCGACCCGTTGACCCGGTCGAACGGCCGCGTCGAGCTCGTCGTGGAGTCCCCCGAGCTGTTGCCCACGGGCGAGACGGCGTGGTGGCTGCGTTCGACGTTCAACGGCGTAGAAACCCGACAGTTGATCAGCAAGGCGGGGGAGGTGCTGCGCGAGGAGGGCGGGCTCGGCCTGCGCAAGGAGCGCATGACGCGAGAAGCCGCGATGAAGCTTGACAGTGGCGCGCCGCCGGACCTCATCGACCTGACCAACATCCCCGTCGCCCACATCGCCAACGCGGAGCGGTCGCACTTCATGACGGTCACGCCCGGGGGTGTCAAGGCCTCGCAGTTCGTCAGCGACCCGCCCCTGCAGACCGTTGACGGCGACGTGATCCGGATCAGCGTCCCCCTCCTCGCCGAACTTCCAAAACTGCCGACAAAAGCCCAGAACGCCCTCGAAGAAGCCGACACCGAACCGGCGATGTCCATCCCGTCGGCCAACCCGGAGATGATCGCCCGGGCCGTTGGCATCCTGAACGGCGAGGCGGACCGGGTGACGGCTGCGCGGAAGATCAACGACTTCGTCAACAAGTACGTGCAGAAGATCCCCACGATCGGGATCCCGAACGGGCTCGAAGTGCTACACACTGCGCAAGGCGACTGCAACGAACACACAGCGCTGTATGTCAGCCTCGCGCGCGCTGCAGGCATTCCCGCGCGCATCTCCGCGGGCCTCGTCTACGCGCCCGCGATCGGCGACGCGTTCTACTACCACGCCTGGCCCGAGGTCCGCATCGGCCCCATCGGCCCGGACGGTGCCGCAGGCTGGGTCCCGGTCGACCCCACCTTCGGCCAGTTCCCGGCCGACGCCACACACCTGAAGATCGTCAATGGCGACCTCGACAAGCAGGTGGAGATCATGGGGATGATCGGCAAGGTCAAGCTCACCGTGAACGACAGTCGATAGCCTATGGAGCTCCAAAGCCACACCCGCAAGTCTGCGGTCACGCGCGCTGGCGTCGACGCCGTGTACACGCTCCTCGCCGACGTCCCCCGATCCGTCGCCCATTTTCCAGAGCTGGAGTCGATCACGCGAGATCCAGGCGGGTCGGATCGGTTTGTCTGGCGCATGAAGAAGCTCGGCGCTGGACCGGTGCAATTCCAGGTCAGCTACGCGGCGCAGTACCGCTTCGACCCGGAGCTGCGCTCAGTAGGTTGGGAGAGCGTGACGGGGATAGGCAATACAAGGGTGAGCGGACGTTGGATCATCGAGGGAGACGGCGTCGGGACGAAGTTCACGCTGGACACCGCGTTCTGCCTCACGGCGCCGTTCCCAGGCTTCCTGCGAGGGACGGCGGAGGCGCTGATGGCGCGAGAGAACGACCGGTTGATTGGGGTCTACCTGGAGAATCTGAAGAGGACGCTGGACGCCTAGGGCTTTCGTCCCCAGTCCCGCCACATCGCCGGAAGATCCTTCGTCATCGCGTAGACCCGTCGCATGACGGAGATCGGCAGCGCCGGCGTGCCAAGCCAGGTCTCGCCCCTCGGAATCTCCCCGTGCAAGCCGGATTGTGCGCCGATCTTCGCGCCAGCGCCGATGACCGTATGGTCCGCCACGCCAACCTGCCCGCCGATCACTACGCCGTCGCCGATGACGCAGCTCCCCGAGATCCCAGTCTGCGCCGCGACGATGACGTAGCTTCCAAGCCTGCAGTTGTGCCCGACGTGCACCATGTTGTCGAGCTTGCAGCCGCGCCCCAGCACCGTGTCGGACAAGAACCCGCGGTCGATCGTACAGTTCGCGCCGATCTCCACGTCGTCCCCGATGTCCACGCCGCCGACCTGCGGGACCTTGATCGGACCGGTCCCTGACGCATGATAGCGAAAGCCGTCGGCTCCGAGCACAGTCCCCGCGTGGATCCTGCAGTTTCGGCCAAGACGCGTCCGCGCGTAGAGCACGACGTTCGGAAAAAGGTGGGTCCCGTCGCCGACGACGCAGTCCGCGCCGATGACCACGCCCGGGTCGACGACGGCGGACGGCGACACACGCGCGGTCGGGTGAATCGGACCTTCAAACGCGGGCTCCTTGATGCACTCCAACAGGCCGGCAAAAGCCACCAACGGATCGGGCACGACGATGACCGTCCGCCCCGGGATCGCGACACGCGCGTAGAGCACGCCCGCGCGCCCAGCAAAGCCGCGCTCCAGGTACGCGACCTCGTCCTCCCCCGCGGTTTGCACTGGTGCAACGCCGCTGACTTCTCTATCGTCGCCCGTCAGCTCGCCGAACGCCAACTCGGCCAGCTCCCCGGCGGTCACGCGGTGGGGAAGCGGGATGCTGCGGCTCACGACGGGCACGCCAGTCGCTCGGCACCAAGATCGAGCATCTTCACCACGGTGTCCAGATTCGGGCCGACGCCACACACGCTTTCCGCCTTGCTCTGGGCATTCGCCCAGTCATCGACGTACTCGACATGGAGGATCGCCTTTTGTGCGTCGGTGAAGACAGAGTAGCCATCACACTCGTCGTAGGTGACACACTGCTCGTTGACACCCCAATCGAACCAGGGCTCCAGGTCGGCGAGCTGGGTGGTGTCGTTCTTCAGGCCGACGGACAGGCCTCGCTTGTGCGCCTCGTCCGCCAGGAAGCGGTTGTAGTCGAGCTGCATTGTGGCGTTGAGTTGGAGGCCGGTCGGGTTCTCGAACCCGTTCACGTTGTCCGGGTCGACGCCCGTACACCCGCGCGTGACCGCGAGGTCCAGCCGCGCCTGCATGATCCCGCGCACCGTCGAATTCGTGATGTCCACCCACCACTCCCCAGGCCAGCCGTCGAGCGCATTACCAAGGGAATCCTTGGGGAATTCGGACGCGTCCGGTCGCCAGTCCTCGTAGGAACCCGCCGAGAAGTAGCACAGCGTCTGCTCTCCCTGCGACTGGATGGCGCCGAGGTCGGCGTCGGTGGTGTCGAAGAGGTCGACGTCCCAGGCCCGTACGTCGAGCGTCGTGTCGAGGGTGCCCGAGTACTGGATCTGGTAGGATGTTCCGGGAGTAGTTGGCGCGCCGGTGTACGCGACCGGGTCGCCGGCCTGGTAGGCAGCACAGGTCCCGTCCAGACGCGTCTGGGAAGCGTCGCACGCCGGGTTGGAGGCGCAGGCGACGAGGGCAAGGAACACGGTCACAGCTCGAGCCTATCCCGACCTCGCCGGCCGCCGGGATAGGCCCGCCGCATGATCCCCGAACGCAAGCTGCGCGACGACATCATCCGCTTCAGCCACCTCTGTTATGAGCGGCACTTGCTCGTGGCGATGGACGGAAACCTCTCCGTCAAGCTCTCCGAGAACGAGATCCTCTGCACGAAGGCAGGTTGCCACAAGGGTTTCCTGGTCGACGAGGACCTCGTCGTCATCGACCGCAAGGGGCGAAAGCTGCGGGGCAGCGGTACTCCGACGAGCGAGATGGCGATGCACCTCGCCTGCTACGACGAGCGCCCGGACATCTCGGCGGTGATCCACACGCATCCGCCGATCTCCATCGCGTTCACGATCGCCGGCGTCAGCATGGCACGCTGTGTGTTGCCCGAGGTCGTCCTCACCCTCGGCGTCGTCCCGACCGTCGAGTACGCGACGACCGGCACAATGACGCTCGCGGACAAGATCCGCCCCTACGTGCGCGATCACGACGCGATCCTGATGGATCGGCACGGCGCCGTCTGCCTCGGAAAAAGCCTGCTCCTCGCGTTCTGCAACCTGGAGACGATGGAGCACACAGCGCTCATCACGAAGACCGCCCGGGACCTCGGCAACGTCCGCGAACTGCCGGCGGATGAGGCGGGAAAGCTGCGGTCACTCGGGCTCAAGCGCTACGGGGGACCGCCCGCTGCGGTCGCGAAGGCAGACGCGTGCGGCGCCGACCTTCCCCCAGCATGTACCGGCTGTTCTGGCTGCGCCCATCCGTCGCCGAGCGGCATCGCGCCGAAGTCGGAGATGAAGATGGCGCGGGTGACGGAGGCGGGGCTTGGGCCGACACTGAACGGCGCGGCCGCCAGCCGCCTGGAAGACGCGCTCGTCAGCGAGGTCTTGTCGGCGTTGCGACGCTGAAAGCGGCCCGCGGTCAGGCTGGGTGTCCCGCTAGGACTCCGACTGCTTCTTCACCCACGTCGTCGCCGTCGTCAGGCCCTTCGTGCTGATCATCTCCTGCACAAAACCCGGGATCCAGCCCTTGAATCGGATGTCGACCGAGTATTCCACGCGTGTGACCGTCGGCGACAGCGCCGTCACCCGCCAGTAGCCAACCGAGTCGTCGAGGTCAGAGAGCCGCGAATAATCAAGGGTCCAGGTCATGTATCCCTGCGCCGGCTGATAGTCGTGGCGGATGTAGTATTCGACGCCAATGCCCATGACGGAGAGCCCAAAATCGACGTAGATCAAGGATCCATCGGTCTTGTAGGGCTGGCACTTCGTCACGTTGTCGACCCATTGTGGGTAGCTCGTGAAGCTCGTGATCTTGGACCACACCTTGGAGACCGGCGCGTTGATGTTCATGAACGCAACCGCGTGACCGCCGCTGCCGACCTGCACCTGCTTCTGGACCTGCTGCCCGGACGCCAGCTTTGCCTCGTCGTCTGCCGACAAGGTCACGCTCGGCGGCGCCCCGTGGTACGGCGTGACGAGGCCTTGGTTGTTGTGCGGCTGGTTCGGGTCAGCTGCGCGCGCGGGCGAGAACGCGAGGGAAAAGGCGAACAAGGCGACAAGCAGGCCCGAGCGAGCGAGCGAGCGGGAGCGGGCGAACGACGGCAACATTCGCGTTCCTATCCCGCCGCCGCCCCGATGTATTCCCGATGCCCCCGATCCGCATGAGGCGGATCGGGCTCTCGACACGTCAAGAGCCCGATCTGAGCGGCTCAGATCGGGCGCGGGCTCGGATACGCTGCGCGGATGCTCGTCCTCGCGCGCGTCCTCATCACCGTCCTGGCCTGCACGTCCGGCAATTCGGGCCAAAGCCCCGCCGACTCCACCGCCGATACGGCGACGGAAACCCCCCGCGGACCCCTACAACTCCGCTGGCCGCTCCTCGAACGGGAGCTTTTCACCCAGACCGTCGGCGTCGACCACGACCCGACCGTCTACGACGACACCACCGTCGACGGCCTCATCTGCACCAACTACGACGGTCGCACCTTCCCGTGGTGCTACGACGGTCACCTCGGCAGCGACTACCTCCTCGACGGCGGCTTCAGCCAGATGGACAACGGCAGCGCCACGATCGTCGCGGCGGCAGACGGCACCGTCATCGAGGTCGTGGACGGGCATTACGACCGTTGTCACGGCGAGATCGGCGGCGTGTCGTGCGACGGCAACGACGGCATCGCCAACGACATGATCGTCGAGGTCACCGGGTCGGACGGCCTGACGTACCGGAACATGTACTGGCACCTGATGAACGGTAGCCCGATGGTCGCGGTGGGCGACGTCGTCACCTGCGGGCAACCGCTCGGGCTGGTCGGTTCGAGCGGGAATTCGTCCCAGCCGCACCTGCATTTTGAGGTGCAGACGGCTGACCCCGCGAACCCGCTCGTCGACGGCACCGTCATTGACCCCTACGCCGGCGTGGATTCGCAGCCCGAGACGTGGTGGGTCGACCAGGGCTCGGCGACGGGCTTGCCCGCGAGCGACTGCCCGGGTCAGAGCGCCGACACGGGCGCATGAAGGCTACAATCCCGCTTTCAACCGCTCAAAAAGTTCAACCGCGCTCGCCTCGTCCGTCGGCACGATCTCCCAGGTGTTCTCCGGGTAGAACGCCACGACGCAGCCCTCGGCGGGGCAGAAGTCAAGGCAGCCGGTGCCCGTCACCTTGACGCGGCCCTTCAATCCCGCAGCTTTCACCGCCACTTTGACCTGCTCGCGCAGCCGTCCCGACCCGTTCATCCCGCACGACGGCTTCCCGGTAGCGGGGTCGCGCTCGTTCGTGCAGACGAGCAGGTGGCGATGGGCGTAGGGCGGAGAAACCGGCTTTCCCATCGCTATTTCCCCGCCAGCGCGGTCTCGATCGTCGTGATCAGCGCCGGGTCCTCCGGCGTGATGGCGGACGGATACCGGGCGACGATGTTGCCGCTGCGGTCGACGACGAATTTCTCGAAGTTCCACCCGATCTTCTTCCCACCCCCGACCGCGCTGCCGACGAGCCATTGGTAGAGCAGGTCGCGTCCGTCGCCATTGACGTCCGCCTTCTGCAGGATCGGGAAGTCCACACCGTAATTGAGCTTGCAGAACGTCACGATCTCCGCCTCGGTGCCCGGTTCCTGGCCTGCAAACTGGTTGCAGGGCGTACCGACGATCACGAAGCCCTGGTCCTTGTACTTCGTATACAGCGCCTCCAACCCATCGTATTGCGGGGTGAAGCCGCACTTGGACGCGACGTTCACGAACAGGACCACCTTGCCCGCGAGCGACGGGAGCGCGGTGCCGTCCGCCTGCGTGAGCGGGATCGCGCCGAGGCCGATGGTCGCGACGCCGACGGTGGCGCCGGCGTTGGCGTGGGGGGAGAGGGCGAGGGCGGCGAGGATGGGAAGCATAGGTAGACTCTTAGCGCAATACCGGCGTTTTGCCGGCTTGTTTCAAAAAGCCCACCTTCAAACCGTGCTTGCGGTTTTCCCGCACACGGCTTTCCAACGGTCTTCGTGGGGCAGCTTCGGACAGGTAGACGACGGTTCTCGACAGGCGATGCAGGCGGAGTTCGTCATAGACACGCTTGAACGGCCACTTACTGGGCCAGCATCGAGTCCGCTGCCCGCCCCGCCGCCACATCCAGCGCGTGAGGCGCCGCCAGACGTACAGGTCGAGGTCGTGGAAGATGTG